>JACVQG010000210.1 GCA_015661045.1 Dehalococcoidia bacterium
TCCAGCACTAACAGCGACGGGTCGTGCAATAAAGTGCGGGCAATGGAGACTTTCCTTTTCATGCCCTTGGAAAGCTCACCGGTATATTTGTTCTTGTCGGTGAACTTTAATGAGTGAAGGAGGGATTCCATACGTTCGTTCGCAACCGAGCGGGCCAGGCCGTAAAGCTCCGAGAAGAAGGTGAGGTATTGCCAGACAGTCATGTTCTCATAGAGTGGGCTTTCTTCAGGCAGGTAGCCTATATGTTTCTTAACCCGGGTGCTATCCCTGGTCATGTCCTGCCCCATAACCTCGATAGTGCCCGATGTAGGTGTAATAAGCCCGACCATCATTTTTAACGTCGTTGTTTTCCCGGCGCCGTTGTGGCCAATCAAACCCAGAATCTCGCCATCCCTGATTTCCAGGTTGAGGTTATTGACAGCGGTGAAATTTCCGTATAACTTGGACACAGCGTTTAGACGGGCGATTGGATTCATTGTTTTGCACCTGAATTTATTTAATAGGGAATCGTCCATGCACTCTTGTCAGCGGACACGATCAAGGATGAAAATAGATCGCGCCTCGTCATTGCGAGCGAAGCGAAGCAATCTCATGACATTCAGGTGAAACTCTCTATGGAGGAGCGGAGATTGCTTCGTCGCTACGCTCCTCGCAATGACGATGGGGTTTATTTTCGGGGTAAATATGAAAAACATTTTAACGATATCCAAATGGGAAGTCTCCCGTGTCAGATCCCGCTTTAGCGGGAGGTCTCGGTTTATCATTCTGGCGATACTACTCCTGGGTCTTGTCAGCGCTTACCTAATTTACCACCAGGGCATGGCAATATGCAAGGGGTTGTATACCATTGGTGTATCGGCAGATGCGCCGGTTATAGCTGATAAATGCTTTAATACCATTGGAACCGACCCTGCAACCGGCCAGGCTCTCCTTCAGGAGAAGACTATTGATTTATATGTGACCGGGAATAAAATACTGTTCAGAGAAGATCTTAACTCGCAATACGCTGTTGGGGCTTTACAAAAGTATTTGGAACGGCAGGAATTGCTCAGGATTGCCAACCAATATGAGATGAACAGGGCCTTCCCGCTGCGTATCGAGGTCAGATATCTGGAGGGGCCAGAAACCAACAAAGGCATAGCGCCACGGGGAACAGAGCCCGAAGAGACTCCAACGCCACTACCGAATATTCCGGAGCCATCGAGCAGGCCAGGAATACTACCACCCGTAACGCCCAGCGCCTCCGATACCGCTGTTGAGCAACAGTTAAATGAATTGCTAAAGAGCAACAGATTACCTGAATTCAAGGCCGAATTTGTATCGGAAAATGAGATAATTATCCCATCTTTGATGACGCCTCCGATACCTTTAGCCCAGGTAATTATCGCTTTCCTGTATATTATTCCACTTTTCTTCGTAAGTGTTTTCTTTACGAGCAGCTTCACTGAGGAGAAGGTTAACCGGAAATTGATAGTCCTCCTTTCGACTCCGGTGTCCCGGTTAGAGATCATCCTGGGCAAGATGTTACCCTACCTGGTATATTCCATAGTTGTCATCGTGGGAATCACGTTGGCACTTAAGGGCAATGTCTTACTTGGCCTTGCCATATTCATCCCGGTGATGTTGTTTATCTTCTCAATATATTTAATCGTAGCGTTGACTTACCGCACATTTAAGGACCAGACATTTTTCTCGGTTTTAGCCCTATCAACTATTACACTTTATCTGGTGGTGCCGGCGATGTTTGCAGGCGTGAATGAACTCAGCTATATCTCACCCCTGACCCTGGCGGTGGAGATGTACCGCGGAGTTTCGTTTGGAATCGGCCACTATTTTCTGGCTACGGCTCCGTTGTATATAGTTTTCCTTCAGGTAATGTTTATTGGTACCCGCGTCTTCAATGAACAATACCTCATGGGTTTCAAACCGCTTCATGCCAAGGTAGCCGAGGCGCTCTACCTGGTTATTGATAAGAAACACCTGAGTGCATCGGTGTTATTGTTGGGCCTGTTTATTGTGCCTGTGGTATTCGTTACCGAGTTAGTATCTATCGTCTTTGTCTCTAATATCCCCATGACTTCAGCTTTGTTATTGTTAATAGTCATATCGGCGATTATCGAGGAGATTGCTAAGTCCCTGGGTATCCTGGTGCTTTTACAGAATAATACTGTAAAAAGGCAGAGGAATTTGGCAATACTTTCGACGCTGGCAGCGCTGGGGTTTCTAATTGGAGAAAAGCTGTTGCTCTTTTTTGCCCTGGGAATCTTATCTGAATCTGTGTTCATGTCGGCTGTTTTCGGCAGCGGGCTGTTGATTATACCGCTGGCTCTTCATGTAGTCAGCACTGTCGTTGTTGGAGCCGTAACTATGCGCCTGGGTACAAGGTTCTATCTGCCGGCAGTATTGGTCGGTTCGGCAATTCATATCATATACAACTTAAATGTGATAAAGGCGTTTCTATGAACGAATATTTTATATTGTTGAAACGGGAGCTCAGGTCAATACTCAAGGAGAAGACCATAGTTTTTGCCATCATCATACAGTTCTTCATTGCTTCCTTCTCCTCCATTATTCTGGTAGGTGTAATGGCTTTTTACGACCCATCTTCCATCGGGGAGACCTCCCGGGTAACTTTCAATGCGGGAGTTGTCAGCGACACGAATAACAGATTACGTAGCTATCTAAGGGAAGGACGTATCAGGGTCAGGTCTTTCCCCGATCTTCCAGCAGCGGAGGAGGCATTCCGGGCCGGGCAGGTTGATACCATTATCGTCATACCGGAGAGCCAGTCGGGGGTTGTGGATATGAAGCTCTTTCTGCCCACTATGGATGTGAAAAAGACCATTATACTTCTAAAACTTAACGGGCCTTTGAAGAAATATGAGAACTATCTGCGGGAAACGAATGGCATCAGGCTAAACTATCAGGAGACGAAGGGTAAATCTAACACTACCTATGAGTTCCTGTATTCGGTCATTATTCCCATACTGATGCTATTTCCGGCGCTCATAGCTGGTAGCATCGTTATTGACACTGTATCGGAGGAGTTTGAAAATAAGACCTTTGATACGCTGGTGTCTGCCCCCGTGTCGCTAGGCCAGATATTTGCCTCAAAGCTATCCGCAGCCGTCGCCACTGTGGTCGTGCAGGTTATAATGTGGTCGGCCCTATTGAGGTTGAACGGACTTCCCATACAAAGGCCGGAGCTTGTGATACCCTTTGCGGTTATAATTGCTACTATAGTGTGCTTTGTGGCTGCCATAATCTCGCTTTATTTCAAGGATAGAGAGCGGTCCCAGTTCGTTTACTCTATTGTACTTGTCATGGGGGTAGGCGGGAGCTATTTTCTGGAGGTGTCGCCTTTTAGCCTTATTACCCGGCTGGCAGCAGGCGTGCCCAACGTAGGGGCGCTGGAGGTGGCGTTCTATCTATTGCCTCTTATCCTGATAGGTTTAGCCTTCTTCAGGGTATCAAAACGGCTTGTGCTGGCGCATTACTAAATTCGACGTGGTTGAATGAGGGCTTGACCATGAAGGTTATTGGGGTTACGATTTGGCCGGGGGTTCCCCCGAAAATAGACAAAAATTTCCGATTGTCGTAGGGTCAGGTTTTTAACCTGACCGCCCCGGTGGGCGGGTTCGAAACCCGCCCCTACATTACAGGAATTAAAAAACAATAAAAAGGAGGGTATCACACCATGGCAGACCATACTCAACATCGTGCGGAAGGGCCAGGCTACAATTACGGGGAACTGAGCCGTCTCAGCCAGCCCCAGGCGAAGAAAAATCCGGTAGACTATAGCCGTTATCAAACCCTGAAGATAGAGAAACAGGACAGGATAGCTATTGTAACCTGGAACCGGCCGG
>JACVQG010000211.1 GCA_015661045.1 Dehalococcoidia bacterium
CTGATAATTCCCGGGGGAGAAAGCACCTCCCTCCGGCGGCTGGGGACCGAGTATGGGCTGCTATCAGCCATCCAGGAGTTTAAACAGAACGGCCACGCAGTGTTCGGTACCTGTGCAGGTATGATTTTACTGGCTAAAAAGGCAACGGACCTGGAAAACGGCTCCCTGGGACTTATAGATATAGAGGTAAAGCGGAATGCCTTTGGCTCGCAGATTGATAGTTTTGAGGCCGATTTAACGGTGGCAGTATTGGGAGAAGCGCCCTTCCATGCTGTTTTTATCAGAGCGCCATTGATAGAGAAGGTTGGTCGTGATGTCGAGGTTCTGGCGAGATTGGCAACAGGTACGCCGGTAGCCGCCAGGCAAGGCAAAATACTGGTATCGTCGTTTCATCCGGAATTAACGTCTGATTTGCGTTTTCATGCTTACTTTTTGAATCTAGTGGCTGCCAACTGATAATTATTAGGGTGCATAGCCGACTAGCTTGCCTGAGCCAAAAAAGGCTTAAAGACGGTGTAAAATGATAATCCGTTCCCTGAGCCTTGTCGATTGGATGAAATTAGCCCGCCAGAAGGCCGCTGGCCTTCAGGAGTATGTAGGCGGGCCTGAAGCATGGAATTGTAACATGGCCCTGCGGAAGGCGGTGGTGGGTCAACTGTTACCTCTAGGGGGAAGCTGGCACCACTGGATTGCAATTGAAGACCGGCGGTTGGTGGGTTTGATAATCGCCCGGAACCGTAATAGCTCCCAGGTGTGGCAAATATCGCACCTTCTCGTGTCTCACGAGGCAGGTGATGACCTTACCCGTGAGTTATTCAATCAGATTACAGCCGATGCCTACCGTCATGGAATTGAGAGGTTGTTTCTCCGCCTGCCCCTGGATAGCCCTATCCAACAAATAGCTGTTGAACAGGGGTTTCAGCCGTATATTGCAGAGCGGCTGTATCAATGGTCGCCGTTTAAAGACAATCTCATTGTTGAACATCAAAACATAACGGGAACGTGGCGCTCACGGACGAAACAGGATAACTGGTCGGTATTTCAATTATATTCCGCTGTAGCCCCTGCCATAGTACGCCAGGCAGAAGGTCTGGCCTATGCCGAGTGGCTCCAGTCCAGGGAAAGGAAGAATGGTATTCAGGATAAGGTCTGGGAAAAAGATGGCATTATCCAGGGCTGGGCCAGGGCTAAATCCTGTGGTGATGGGGTAATGTTCGAGTTCCTTTCCAACCCTGGCGACGTATCGGCCATAATGCCTTTTATCCAATCGGTTGTTCGGGGTAAACAGTCGGTTTTTGTCCTTACGTATTCCTATCAGGCACACATCCAGAGCCTGCTGGAATCTGAAGGGTTCATTCCTATAACCGATAATTCCCTGTTCCTTAAACGATTGCTGGTAAGAGTTACCCAAACTCGCCTGGCGCCAATGCGAGCCTGAAAATATGCAAACTCCACAAAAGAAAATCACAGATGACCTGGATGTGTTACTGGAAAGCCTCCATCCATCCATCGCCAACCCCCTTCGTCTCCTGCCGGAGCGCCATGACCTTTTAGAGGTTATCCTGGACCTCGGCCGCTCCCCGGAGGCCCGTTTCCCGGACCATGAGATTGTTCTAAGGGAACAGGAGGTAGCAGAAGATGATATCCAGTATTTAGTTTCCAGGATAGGGACCTTTGGCGATGATAACCGTGCCGGTATTGCCCGTACCCTGCACCGCATTTCTGCAATCCGCAACCGGCAAGGTCGCATAGTAGGCCTTACCTGCCGCGTCGGGCGGGCAGTATATGGAACTATAGATATAATACAGGACCTTTTAGGCATCGGTCAGAGCATCCTCCTTTTAGGCCGGCCTGGGATCGGTAAAACAACTATGCTGCGTGAGGTAGCCAGGGTTTTAGCTGATGACCTTAAAAAGCGGGTAATTATCGTGGATACCTCCAATGAAATAGCCGGTGATGGCGATATACCCCACCCTGCTATCGGCCACGCCCGGCGCATGCAGGTAGCCACATCCGCCAAACAACACGCTGTAATGATAGAGGCTGTGGAAAACCACATGCCTGAGGTTATCGTCATAGACGAGATTAGCACTGAACTGGAAGCCACTGCTGCCCGCACTATAGCCGAACGGGGAGTCCAGCTCGTAGCTACTGCCCACGGCAACACATTGGATAATTTGATGATGAATCCTACTCTGGCCGACCTGGTAGGAGGCATCCAAACCGTCACCCTGGGCGATGAGGAAGCCCGGAGGAGGGGCACCCAGAAATCCATCCTCGAACGCAAAGCGCCGCCTACCTTCGAAATAGTGGTAGAGATTCAGGACCGGAATAAAGTGGCAGTCCACCCCCATGTAGGGGTGGTAGTAGATGCTATCCTGCGTGGCCGCCCCGTGACGCCTGAGACACGATGGCTGGATGAATCAAGCGAGGTCCGCAAGAGTCTTGGCGCTTTTGCTCCCTCGCCACCTTCAACTCCATTGCCCCGGAGAGAGATAGCAAAACCGAGTGCCGCCCCTCGACACGAAGGCCGTCTATATCCTTTCGGAGTCAACCGCCAACGCCTGGAGGAGGCGATTCAGGAAACAGCCGCCCCCGTTTCGCTGGTGGAAAATCCAGCAGAGGCAAATCTACTGGTTACAACCAAGAATTTTTACCGGCGTAAACCCCAGATAGTGCGGGATGCAGAGGATAAGGGTTTGCCTATCTATGTTTTGCGCAGCAACACTTTACCCCAGATGAAGCAACTTTTGCGTAGTTTCGTCATGGCAGAGGGCAAAGGAGAATCGGTTGAGGCAGCTCTGATGGAGGTCGAGGATGGGATAAACCAGATTCTCAGTGGCGAGAAGGGCACCATTGAGCTAACCCCCCAACCTGGTCACCTCCGCAGGCTACAGCACCAGCGGGCTGAAAGCTATGGCATGGACTCTCACAGTTTTGGTAAAGAGCCCTCCAGAAGGGTAAGGTTGTTTAAGGGATAGTAATTTTGAAGCTATTGGTATTGCTAGGTGTCTGACATAGCTTTACAAAGGGATTGCCGGTGTCATTCCCGCGAAGGCGGGAATCCAGACAGAAAAACATGGATTCCGGATCAAGTCCGGAATGACAAGAATTGTAAAGATTTTTTCAAGACGCTACATATAGAATGATTTTTGCCAAAGGGGGAAAATTTGAGCCTGGAGCTTTTCCAATTAACCAATAAAGTAGCCATTGTCACCGGAGCGGGGAAGGGCATCGGCCGTGCCATAGCCCTGGGCTTCGCCGATGCCGGCGCTGACGTAGTTGCCGTTGCCCGCACTCAATCGGATGTTGATGAGGTCGCATCTAAGGTGCAGGCTAAAGGACGCCGCGCCCTGGCCGTTTCCGCCGATGTGCGTAACAAATCAGCCGTATCCAACATGGTGAACAAAACACTGGAGAAATTCGGACGCATAGATATACTGGTCAACAATGCCGGCACGTTTATCTATAGCCCGGTTGTGGAAATGACCGTTGAAGAGTGGGACAGCATGTTCGAAGCCAACATGAAGAGCGTTTTTCTCTGCTGCCAGGCAGTGTCCAAACCGATGATAGCCCAGAAATCCGGGTGTATCGTAAATGTCTCATCTATGGCCGGCATAGTGCCTGACCCCGGACGTTCTGCCTACAGCGCTTCCAAGGCCGGGGTTAATAATTTCACGCGCAACCTGTCTCTGGAGTTGGCCCCCCATAATATCCGCGTCAACGGGATCGCCCCGGGGCTAGTCTTAACGCCGGGTATATCGCGGGAGGTAAAGCAGATGCGGGCGAAGATACCCAATTTCCGCACCAGCGTGGTGGACAGGGTGCCATTAAAACGCGTTGGTAAACCGGAGGAAATGGTAGG
>JACVQG010000212.1 GCA_015661045.1 Dehalococcoidia bacterium
GCCCGCCGGCTACCCGGCGCAAATCCCATATAGATGTATCCCGCGGGGTTGGTATACCACCCAGCGCCAGGATGCGCATACCCTTCTTGCGGCCAAGCAGCGATTGAGCCTCGGCATTATAACCGGGAGCCAGCAAGCAATCGTAATGAGTTTTATCGATCTCGCGGGCTGTATCTAAGTCAACTTCCCGGTTTAGAGCTACCACACCACCGAAAGCAGCTATCGGATCACCGCTCAATGCCCGCCGGTAAGCTTCGGCCAGATTCGTATTGCTGGCCAGGCCGCAAGAATTATTATGCTTGATAATAGCCACAGTGGGTGCAGAGAAATCACTGACCACAGCCAGCGCCGATTCCAGGTCAAGGATCTTAAAAGTTTAGCCCCACCTATAGTAAGACCGGGCTTAGCCATAAAATTATACTCTTTATAGAAAGCCGCCTGCTGGTGAGGATTCTCCCCGTAGCGCAGGTCCAGTTGTTTTTCCAGGGCGATCGTCATATGCTGAGGGAACCCCGGTTCATCGTATCGGAGGTACTGAGATATAGCAGTATCGTAGCTGGCTACATGCTGGAACGCCTTCTGTGCCAGCTTCCGTCTTTCATCCAGCTTAACCAGACCAAGCCGAAGTTGATTTAAGATTGGCTCGTAATCTGCCGGATCCACTACTACCAGAACATGGGGGAAATTCTTGGCCGCCGCCCGTAGCATTGTGGGGCCACCGATATCTATATTCTCTAAAGCTTCATCCAATGAGACACCCTCCCGGGCAATCGTTTCCCGGAAAGGATAAAGATTGACTGCCACCAGATCAATAGGCTGGATATTTTGTTTCTCCAATTCTTCCCGGTGGCGCAATATATCCCGGCGAGCCAGGATACCACCGTGGACAGCGGGGTGTAATGTTTTAACCCGCCCATCCAGAATTTCAGGGAAACCGGTTATATCAGAAATACTATGAACTGCAACACCTGCGTCGGAAAGGGCTTTTTTGGTGCCGCCGGTGCTGAATAGCTCGAAACCCAATGAGCTCAACCCCTGGGCAAACGGGACAAGCCCTTGTTTATTATGAACGCTCAGGATAGCACGCATAATTTATTTCTCCTGACTCTTAAAATTGAATTTGTAGAGGCGTCTCTATCGGGGTTTATCAATTAATAATGCTCAACCCAGGATTACTCGTTTATCCCCCTGCACCATCTTCCCTAAACGCCACGCTCCGGGTAGCTTAGAAAGTAGTTCTTCGCCATTCTGTGGCGATGCTACCACCACCATCCCCACCCCCATATTAAATACCCGATACATTTCTTCTTCAGCAACTTTAGCTTTCTTTTGAATCAGATCGTAAATGGGTGGCACTGACCAGCTAATCCCTTAACCAGTGGCAACACGGGCTTCAGCATTGGATAATAGCACCTGTGGGGTTCCAATAATTCCTCACCCAGGGTACGTCCGAGTTCAGGGTAGAACTGATTCAGGCGGGAAGCGGCATCTTTCCTGTTTAAGCCGAAGGCTCTCCTGGCCAGGGAATAACCGTTGGTATGCAAACCGCTGGACGGCAACCCCAGCAGAACGTCGCCAGAAACTATCTTCCGTCCGGTTATTATTTCACCCTTTGATACTACACCTATGATGAACCCCACCAGATCGAAATCGTTGCCCCGGTAAATACCAGGCATTTCTGCGGTCTCACCGCCTACCAGAGCACAGCCAGCCAAACGGCAGGCCAGCGCCAGACCACGCACCAGCCCTTCTACCTTCTCGGGATGGAGATGTCCCATAGCGATATAGTCCAGAAAGAATAGAGGTTGAGCCCCAAGGGTTAGAATATCGTTCACACAATGGTGGACCAGGTCCATGCCGATTGTGTCATATTTATCCAGCGCAGCGGCCAGTTTTAGCTTCGTGCCTACACCATCTACACTGGAAACGAGTACGGGTTCCTGGAAACCTTTAACCTCGAAGAGTCCGCCAAAAAGTCCTATTTCGCTGAGTACACCGGGGCCAAATGTCGAAGCTGCTAATTTTTTTATTCGTTCTTTAGTTTGTTGGGCGGCGTCTATATTAACCCCGGCCTGGGAATAAGCCCCGGAATGTCGGGAGCGGGCAGTCATTTATCCCCCTCAGCAAAAACAAAGTTTGGGGAAGGAGTCTCAAAGGCCAATTTATCCATTTCCAACTGGACTGGAATGGGGTAGTTACCGGTAAAACATGCCAGACAAAAGATGTGGCCGGGTTGACCTACAGCTTTCAATAAACCCTCGACGCTGAGGTAACCCAGGGAATCCGCTCCAACAAAATCGCGGATTTCAGATACAGTCTTCTGAGCAGCTATCAATTCCCAGCGGGTGGCCATATCTACACCGAAGAAACAGGGGTGTCGGATAGGTGGAGCACAGATGCGTAAATGGATTTCCTTTGCCCCTGCCCGACGCAACATGCTGACCACTCTAGGAGTTGTTGTACCGCGCACAATGCTGTCATCCACAACCACCACCCGTTTACCTTGCAGTATTTCAGGTAGAGGATTGAATTTAAGTTTTACACCCAACTCCCGTAAACGCTGGTCAGGGACAATAAAAGTCCGCCCCACATAGCGGTTCTTGAGCAACCCCTCGCGGAAAGGTATACCGGATTCCTGGGCATAACCAAGCCCGGCAGCAGTAGCTGAATCGGGAACGCCCATTACAAGATCGGCCTCTACCGGATACTCCCTGGCCAATTGCCTGCCCATAGCCTCACGGAGCGGATAAATAAGATGGTTATTAATGATACTATCCGGCCTGGCAAAATATATATATTCAAAAATACACAGGGATTTTTTGGGGGAGGTTTCACGGGAACTGTCTACGCCCCGGGAGGATATGATGGTTATCTCACCCGGCTCTACTTCGCGGACATATTTGGCCCCGATATGGTCCAAAGCGCATGATTCAGAGGCAATAGCCCAACCACCGTCAATGGTACCCAGACATAGCGGGCGCACTCCCAAAGGGTCCCTTACGCCTACAAGGCTATCACGGGTCATAATAACGAGTGAATATGCGCCCTTGAGGCGATGCATGGCATAACGGATTTTTTCTACGCAATCCCGTCCTGGTGCGGAAGCTATAAGATAGGCTATAACCTCGGAGTCTGTAGAGGAGCGGAAAGTAAAACCTTGTTGTTCCAGTTCTTGCCGTAAGTCGGCGGCATTGACAATGTTGCCATTATGACCCAGCGCAATAGGCCCTATCGGGCTATCGGCTAGAATTGGTTGGGCGTTAGCCAGCCGGCTGGAGCCAGTGGTGGAATAGCGGTTGTGACCTATAGCGATATTGCCGCTTAGATTACACAGTATATCTTCATTAAATACCTGGGAAACCAGCCCCATCCCTGTATGTAGCCTTATTTTGCAGCCATCTGTTGAAGCTATACCGGCGCTTTCCTGGCCTCGGTGCTGTAAAGCAAAAAGGGCAAAGAAGGTAAGTCGGGCTACATCTTCACCGGGAGCATGAATACCGAATACGCCGCACTTCTCCCGCCCTTCAGAATTCAATCCTTCCCCCTCTGTACCGGCTTCTTACTACTTACGGGCAAACATTTTACCCCAAATACAAATTTTACCAGGTAATATCAGGTGGGCTGAATGAAGATTACAAAGATTACAGCAATCTAATTATATACTCTCTGGCAGAGCAAATCAACTCAGCTTGTGAGATTATTCATTAGGAGTGAGATTTGTGCAGAAAAGCTGGCTTGTTGAGGTAAAATAAATAGCCTCCTGGCAGTGACCTATTTTCCCACCCCGTTGCCGGGGCAGTATCGTCAGCGCTGGGGCGTTTCACGACCGTGTTCGGGATGGGAACGGGTGGTACCACCCCGCTTCAACCACCAGAAGGCTATTGACTTACGTATTTACTTTACCAATTTAAAGCCCTGTTGTCAATGGGCGTTACGAGATTGTTTAATAAAATCCACGCTGAAATATCAGGATGGTTGTGTGATTGTGTCCCCTAGAATAGTTCCTCATTATACTCAGGAAGTTTTTGATTCAGGCGAGTATATTGCTGAATCAGTTCGTTCTCCCTGAATGTATACATAAATATTTCTTCATATCGGAAGAATTTAGCTTTTTCATAGCGCTCGGCGCCATCCATATGCTCTTGCAAGAGTTTGCGCAGGTTGGCGCCGCTGCCTATAAATACTATATTCTTCTCCGCATCCCCTAACTCCACCACTCCGTCTTTTTCGACTACCTGATTTATGTTGGCGGTATTATATTCAATCCAGTCTTTACGGATTGGCAAAGCTACCCTCCTTTACAAGTATAAGGTTTGGTCTGCCCTTTAAGTTAAATCACTTACCTGTAATTCTCCGGGCGTACACCTTAAAATGTACTTTCCCCAGTCCACCATGCTCCAGGCCGGGGTCAAGGCATTCAGCTATTGTAAAAATCCCGTTGTCCGGCTCAATGCCCTCTGCAATCCGGTCCATTACCGAGTTGATAAAACCCGTCAATGGTCCCAGCGCTCTAATACACAAAGGGCAGTCGCTTTCTTCCGCTAGAAGAAGTGGGGGTAGCGCTGAGAAGATATATTTTTGCCCCTTTTTAATCTGTGCACCACAATATTGAGAGTCTGTAACCTCAGCTACTATGCGGTATTGTTGGAATTTAGGGTAGCTGCCCATAATTTTCTGGATATTTGGTGCAACTTTGGAGATTTCGGCGTCGGGCATCCCAAAAACTTTTTTGAGAGACTTACGAACAACCTCTTCCATTATGACTGGCTCCTTATTAAAAGCAGCGGGTTATACCTGACCAACGATATTTCTGGCTTTCTAATCGTGGAAAACCATTTTGTTGTAGAGACACGGCTGCCGTGTCTCTACCGTATTCCTACCAAAAAGAGAATTTTGTACTTAGGGAGGGATAGACAAGTCCTCGGCCATTAGTACGGCTTAGCTAAGCCGATTGCTCGGTTTACACCTGCCGCCTATCAAACCCGTAGTCTACGGGTGGCCTTACTCCTTGCGGATGGGAGATCTAATC
>JACVQG010000213.1 GCA_015661045.1 Dehalococcoidia bacterium
ACCCTGACAGGATACATCCCGGCCGCATGGATTATCTCCTCCGGCAAATAGGAACACATCCAGCCGATGACCTTCTTATCGCCTTTGTTCCGTTCTATAGTTTCATAGCGGTTGTTTACAGCATCGTGAAACTGGCCTATTATCTCTGATTTCTGCACTTAACTGCTCTCCTTTTCCCCGAAACCGTCTTTTACACTTTGGCGCATCATTTATCAACAATAATAACATGCAAAGCTTGATTGAATAAAGACGTGAATGGCTGATAGCTTTGAAGATAGGAGTATTATACCTTACGTAATATTTGGCTGCAAATTGGCGTTGCCAGTGGCCGTTTATCGTTGGTTTTTTAAACCATTCCGGAAGCTGCGGCATTGCAGGCTCTATCCTTTGATATTAAAAGGGAATCTGAATTACACCATATAGAAAAAATCTTGTTGACGGTTTTACTAAAAAATATCAAGTTCATTGGAACAGGAGATGAAATCGAAAGAGGAAATCCCGAATGGAGAGACTTATATTTTAATACTTCGAAGCGCCTATCTCCTCCATCTTCCCGGTCACGATGAAGACAACCCGCTCGCATATATTGGTTACCCTGTCGGCGCTACGCTCCAGGTTGTGAGCTGCCCATATGAGACGCGTCGCCCGGGCGATAGTCTTGGGATCCTCGAGCATAAAAGTCAGCAATTCCCGAAAGACCTGGTCGTAGAGATTATCTATTTCATCGTCCTCGCTAATGATTTGCCTTGCAGCCACCGCATCCCTGTTAATCAAGGCTTGCAAGCTTCTCCTCAGCATATCATTAGTTTTTTCCGCCATGCGAGGAATGTCTACCAGCGGCTTTAGAGATGGTTCGTCCCCTATCAGCACTGTAATCTTGGCTATGCCCTCAGCATAATCCCCGATCCTTTCCACTTCAGAGGTGATAATGAGCACACCGACGATGGTGCGCAGGTCGCTGGCCAGAGGTTGCTGAGTAGCTATAATCTCAATACACTTCTCTTCTATCTCAAATCTCTTCCCGTTTATCTTCTGGTCGTCTGTGATTATCTGGTGGGCAAGCGCCAGGTCCCGGTTCTTGAGAGTCTCGATGGACCGGTTAATAGCCTTCTCTACCATGCTTCCCATAACCAGAACATCGTCCTGTATTTCCCGCAGTTTCTTGTGAAAGGTTGTCCTTATTTCCATCTGTGTCCTCCTGGGAATCTACCATGTCCAGTTATACTGGACACTATGAAGAATGAAAATGCCGATGCCAGTCCTCTCGCCCGCCGGTGGCTCCATTCCCCCTCTCTGCCAGCGGAGAGGGGGTCAGGGGGTGAGGTCATTTCCCGGAAATATTTATCCAAATCGGCCGGTGATATAGTCTTCTGTACGCTTATCTTTAGGATTTGTAAATAGTTTTGATGTTGAACCGTATTCCACCAGCACTCCGGCTCTATCTTCTTCCATCATCATGAATGCAGCCATATCGGAAACCCGCGCCGCCTGCTGCATATTGTGGGTAACAATGACAATAGTATAATTTTCGGCCAGGCTTTTCATCAAATCCTCAATTTTGAGGGTGGCTACCGGGTCCAGAGCGCTGCACGGTTCGTCCATAAGAATAACCTCCGGTTCAAGAGCCAGTGCACGAGCAATACACAGTCGTTGTTGCTGGCCCCCCGAGAGTTGCATAGCGCTTTTATATAGCCTGTCCTTCACTTCATCCCACAGCGCTGCCCGGTGTAGCGCTCGTTCCACTATCTCCTCCAAATCGCCGATGAAGCTGTTTACCCTGGGGCCAAAAGCCACATTCTCGAAGATTGTTTTAGGGAAAGGGTTAGGCTTCTGAAAAACCATGCCTATTCGATAGCGGACTTCAGTAGGGTCTATATTTGCAGCATAGATATTTCTACCATCGAAAAGTACCTGTCCTTTCACACTGGAGCCCGGAATCAGGTCGTTCATCCGGTTAAAGCAACGCAGCAAAGAGCTCTTGCCGCAGCCTGACGGCCCAATTATTGCTGTAACCTGGTTCTGGGGAATAACCAGTGAGATGCCACGTAGAGCCTGAAATTTTCCGTACCACAGCTCCAGGCTCTTTGCCTCTAATCGTGCAACATTATTTACCATATCCTTATTCCTCAGTTCTTTTCTGGAAGCGGTTTCTCAAAACGATAGCGGCTGCATTCATGGTCAGGAGAACAAAGAGGAGAACAATAATGCCGGCGGCAGCCAGGTGCCAGAACCCCTCCTGGGGGCGAGAAACCCAGTTGAATATTTGTATGGGCAGGACAGTGAAACGGTCCATGGGACTCACAGGGATAAAGGTTAAGTACACTAAGGCGCTTATCGCAATCATGGGAGCCGCCTCTCCAATGGCCCGGGACATAGCCAGGATAGTACCGGTCAGAATACCGGGGACGGCATTAGGTAATACAATATGGCGTACCACCTGCCACCGGGTTGACCCCAGGGCAAAGGCGCCCAAACGATAGGATTCGGGTACACTCCGGATAGCCTCCTGAGCGGCGATAATAATTACGGGTAGTGACATAAGAGTCAGGGTTAACGCCCCGGCCAGGACGCTCCTCCCCAGGGAAAGAGCCTGAACAAAAAGGGCCAATCCCAGAAGCCCGTAAACAATGGAAGGTACGCCCGCAAGGTTGTTTATATTAGTTTGAATAAGCCGCCGCAGACGGCTGTCAGGAGCATATTCCTCCAGGTAAATTGCAGTTCCGATACCGACAGGAAAAGAGAAAAGCGCCGTGAGCGCCATGACCCACAGGGTGCCGAACATGGCCGACAACAGCCCTGCCTCTTGAGGTTTTCGCGATGGATAACTGGTTATGAATTGCCAGTCCAACCACCCCACACTATCCTTGAATACGTCAGCAATAAGCACAATCAAAACAATAATGCCTGTTAAAGTAGCAAGAAAGAAGAGTGTGCCGTTAATATATCCTGTTATTTGCCTTACCCGGAGATGCCGTTGAAAAGCGGAGCCGTTCTTCATTTTAATATTTCTCCCGATAGCGTCCTACGAACCACTGGCTAAAGAGATTCATCAACAGAGTCATAAAAAATAAAAGCAGCCCCACGGCGAAAATAGTATAGTATTCCACCGTTCCATGGGGTGTCTCCCCCAAGCTTATCTGAACAATATAGGCTGTCATGGTCTGGATGCTCTCCAGTGGATTCAGGGTTAGCTTCGGAGTAGAGCCAGCGGCGATTACCACAATCATGGTCTCGCCGACGGCCCGTGATAGGGCCAGAATGCAAGCAGCTACTATCCCGGAGACGGCGGCAGGCATTACCACCCGAGTCGCCACCTCATACCGGGTGGCTCCTAATCCGTAGCCCGCATCACGCAAGGAGCGGGGCACGGCAACCATAGCATCTTCGCTGAGAGACGAGACCATGGGAATAATCATTATTCCCATTACCAGGCCGGCGCTAAGGGCATTGAATACTATCATGTCAGGGAATATGTGCTGAAGAAGAGGCGTCAAGAAAGTAAGGGCAAAATAACCATAGACGACTGTAGGTATGCCGGCCAGGACCTCCAAAAATGGTTTCACTATGCGCCGCACCCTATCCTGTGCATACTCGCTCAGGTAGACGGCGGCGGCCAAGCCTATGGGTATGGCTACCAGAATAGCGATACCCGCCGTTAGTAAAGTGCCGCCCACAAGGGGCAGAACGCCAAAGTGTTGCGGTTGAAATAGCGGCGTCCATTGCGTCCCGGTGAAGAATTCCAGAATGGAGACCTTACTGAAAAATCCCGCAGCCTGCACTACCAGTATGATGACAATACCGATGGTAGTGAATACTGAT
>JACVQG010000214.1 GCA_015661045.1 Dehalococcoidia bacterium
CTGGAGTCCCGAAGATCGGGACGAAGGATCTCAGGGCGGAGGGCGCAAATACAAAGTACACCCCTCCCAGATTCTTCACTCCGTTCAGAATGACAACTATGCCACCCCTTCCCGCATCGGGAAGGGGCAGGGGTTAGGTCGTCGTTCCCCTATTGCCCTAGTTGAACCCAATCTCCACCGTCACCACTACCTGCTGGTTCAGTAGCACAGAAACCGGGGCGGTTAGTGTTTTCTGGGTGAATAAATAGAAGGTGTTGCCGCAGCCGGTATTCGGTGCAATAGTGTTGGCACACCTTCCGACCCAAGTTGACACGGTTCCAATATCGCCGTCCTTCTGGGCGGTCAAGGTGCCGCTTGACTTCATCTTGGCAGTGGCGCCGGAGCCCACCGAACTGACAACGAGCGTCTTGAAAAGGTAGGAAAAGGTACCGGTGTCGGAGCTCTCGCCAATTAAACAAGGGAAAGGCGTGCCTGAACTCAAGCACGCGTGGCTTGTTGACGATGTGCCGTTAAGATTAAGCCGCCACCAGCCCGTAGTTTGCTCCCGGGCCAGGAAGCCGGCCAAGCTCTCGGCGCCGAGGGTCATCAACGCGTTCTCGAACTCCTGTCGGCTCACCAGCCGGCCATCGGGCTCCCGCACCTCTATGGTCCAGTGGCCGCTGACCTTTATACCTTCTACTCCTGGCCTGGTAGGCGCGGCCTCACCGCTGCTGGGGGCCACCGGGGCTGGCGCTATAGCCTGCTGTACCGCCGGGGCGGTGTTCCCTGTAAGGGAAACTGCGGTTAAGCCCGTCTTCGATGCCGTGACTTGCCCGGCGCTGCCCTGGGTCAGCACAAACGCCGCCGCCAGAGCCACTACCCCAACGCCGCCTGCAATCACCGTGGGCCAATTCCTCATGTTCATGGGTCTCCCTCCTTAGTATTAGTATTACGTATTTGAGCAATGTCCGCCCAATGTTCGCCTGCACCAATATGGGACGTCAACACCGCCATCCCGCTGCCTTGCGACAGGCAAACAGGGTAGCATAGGGCATTAGCATACGTTGTTACAACCGTGAAGTCAATGGCGCGATGTTTTGTGTGTTGATGTTTTGTGGTTATCATTACAAATAATTAAAAATATCCATATGTAGTCAATTTAGACATCTTAACAATTATTCAGCGTGTCTCGCAAGATAATAAGAGTAATTAGCCTATGTTCATACCATAATACGATATATATATTTCTATAAATGGCTGTAATTGGATATAAATGCCGTATATTGCCTCTCAATAAGTTTGCCACTACTGTCACAGTGGTCTATAATAATTAGCAGTCTCAGCCTGAGAGTGCTAATATATAAAGAGTTACTGTGCACTCGGGCTGAGTTTGCTAACTTAAAAGGGAAAAGGAGGTGTTTACAAATGGCTACCGAATTGAAGCCGCTAGGTGACCGGGTGGTAATAAAGCCCAGCCCCAAGGAAGAGGTTACAAAGAGCGGGCTC
This sequence comes from Dehalococcoidia bacterium, assembly GCA_015661045.1. Classification (GTDB taxonomy): domain Bacteria; phylum Chloroflexota; class Dehalococcoidia; order JACVQG01; family JACVQG01; genus JACVQG01. Next base: position 1,486 of record JACVQG010000214.1, read on the forward strand.
GTCCTGCCGGATACGGCAAAGGAAAAACCCCAGGAGGGGGAAGTCATAGCTGCAGGACCGGGACGCATAGGCGACGATGGCAAGCATATTCCCATGGAAGTTAAAAAGGGCGACCGGGTTATCTTTGCCAAGTATGCTGGCACGGAGATCAAGCTGGATGAAGTAGAATACGTCATCCTGCGGGAAAGCGATATTCTGGCTAAAAAAGTTTAATCAGGTGAGGAGATAAATGGCAAAACAGATAGTCTATGGGGAGGAAGCCCGGCGAGCTCTTAAAAGGGGAGTGGATATCCTGGCTGATACAGTTAAGATAACCCTCGGACCCAAGGGCCGCAATGTGGTTCTGGATAAGAAATTCGGACCTCCATCGGTCATCAGCGATGGCGTAACCATTGCAAAAGATATTGAGCTAAAAGACCCATACGAGAATATGGGGGCGCAGTTAGCTAAAGAAGCCGCCAGCAAGACCAATGACGTTGCTGGAGACGGCACTACCACAGCTACCGTTCTGGCCCAGGCGATGGTTTCTGAGGGATTCAAGAACGTAGCCGCCGGCGCTAACCCTATGTCGTTAAAAAGGGGCGTCGAGAAGGCAGTAGCGGCTCTGGTAGCCGAGCTTAAGAAACGGGCTATCCCTGTCACCAGCAAAGAGCAAATTGAACAGGTTGCCACCATTTCGGCAGCGGACCCCGAAATCGGCAAAATGATAGCCGATGTAATGGACAAGGTTGGCAAGGACGGCGTCATTACCGTCGAGGAATCAAAGGGGATCCAATATGAAATAGAGTATGTGGAAGGCATGAAGTTCGACCGGGGCTATATCAGCCCATATTTCGTCACCAATGCCGAGCGCATGGAAGCCGTCCTGGACGATCCATATATTCTCATAACCGACAAGAAAATCTCCGCTGTGGCTGATGTATTACCGGCCCTGGAGAAAATCCTTCAGGTGTCCAAGAACGTGGTTATCGTAGCTGAGGATGTGGATGGGGAAGCATTGGCTACTCTGGTAGTCAACAAGCTACGCGGCACTGTGAACTGCCTGTCTATAAAGGCTCCTGGCTTCGGCGACAGGCGCAAGGCCATGTTGGAAGATATGGCTATCCTCACGGGTGGACAGGTAATCTCCGAGGATATAGGCAGGAAGCTGGACTCAGTTACAGTCAAGGACCTGGGCCGGGCGCGCAGAGTAGTCTCGGATAAGGACAATACTACCTTTATCGAAGGCAAGGGTTCCGACCAGGCTATCCAGGCCCGCATCAAGCAGATAAAAGCCCAGATTGAGGAGACCACCTCAGACTTTGACCGTGAGAAACTGCAAGAGCGACTGGCGAAATTAGCCGGCGGCGTAGCAGTAGTCAAAGTAGGAGCTGCAACCGAGGTTGAGCTTAAAGAAAAGAAAAACCGGATGGAGGACGCCCTGTCAGCTACCCGCGCTGCGGTAGAAGAGGGTATCTTACCCGGCGGCGGCGTCGCCATAATCAATGCTTCCCCGATTCTGGATACACTGAAACTGGAAGGCGATGAGTTTACGGCAATAAGCATTGTGAAGAAAGCTATCGAGGAGCCTCTGCGCTGGATTGCCATAAACGCCGGCCAGGAAGGCGGTGTTGTGGTAGATACGGTGAAAAAGAGCCCTGTAGGCGTTGGCTATGATGCTGCCAAGAACGAATACGGCGATATGGTTAAGAAGGGCATTATAGATCCGGCCAAGGTAACACGGGCCGCCCTCCAGAATGCCACCAGCATTGCCACCATGATTCTGACTACAGAAGCTCTAGTGAGCGATATTCCAGAAAAAGCAAGTCCTATGATGCCACAGGCCCCGCCAGATATGGGGTACTAGGCTAAACCCGGGAAAAGTAAAAAGGGCCCCGATTTATCGGGGCCCTTTTTGTTTATACCTTCAACAGGTTTTGTAATCGGTCTGTATTTATCTTCGGCCCCACCACCGCCAGGTTAAGCTTGGGTGTAACTATTAGCTGTCTGGCAAGGTTCTGTATTTCCTCGGCAGTTACCTTGTCAATCCGGGCTACTATTTCATCAACGGTAAGGATGTTGCCTGTAAGGAGTAATTGTCCCCCCAGAAAACCGGCCACACTACGGGTATCTTCCATCCGGAGTAACATACGCCCTTTAAAAAACTCCCTGGCCTTTACAACCTCCGCCTCCGGAATAGGCTCGCGCAAACGGCTTAACTCACTTAGAATCGCCTCTATTCCGGACTCCATTTTTTGAGGGTCGATGCCTGCATAAACAATAAACGAACCTGAATCCAGAAAGAACTGAGGATAGCTATGGATCTCATAGGCTAAACCCCGTTTTTCGGCTAAACCCCGTTTTTCCCTGATTTCCAGGAACAAACGGCTGCTCATACCCTCACCAAGAATGACATTCAGGAGGCCCAGGGTGAAACGCTGGGGGTTAAATCCAGAAATCCCCTTGAGAGCCAGACAGATATTAGCCTGCTCGGTCTCCATGGTCTCCACCTGAAACCGGGGGGTATTCTGGTTGTCGACCGCGGGAAACCATTTCTGGGGCTGGCCGCCCTTCCAGGAATCGAAAGACTGGTGAAGTCTTTCAAGGACTTCATCATGGCTTATATCTCCGGCTACAGCAATTACGGTATTAACCGGCAAATATTGACTTGACATAAAATCCATCAAGTTCTGACGGCTTGTGTTACTGATTGTTTCCCGACTGCCGGCTACGTCCCTGCCCAGCGGTTGATTCGGCCACAACACTTCATCAATGAGAAGGTCGACCCTTTGGGACGGAGAATCACGGCTCATATTTATCTCTTCAAAAATGACCTGCCGT
>JACVQG010000215.1 GCA_015661045.1 Dehalococcoidia bacterium
CCTGATTTCCGTACTTTGGCCAGATTCCGTCGGCGCAATACAAAAGAGCTAAAAAAGCTGTTCAAAGATACGGTTCTATTCTGTGTCCGGCTGGGTATGGTGAACCTGGGGCATATAGCGCTGGACGGGACAAAGCTCAAGGCGAGCGCCTCCAAGCATAAGGCGATGAGTTACGGCAGGATGAAGCAAGAGGAGGAGCGGCTTGAAAGGGAGATAACAGATTTAATGCAGCAATCCGAGGCAGTGGATGCCGAGGAGGACAAAGCCTTTGGCAAGGACAACAATGGCTACAATCTTCCCGAGGAGTTGCAAAGGCGAGAGGACTGGCTGTAAAGAGGTTCCTTTGCTTCCGTTTCCATCTTCTTTACCCCCTTCACTTGTCATAATATCTTTAAACCTGGTGCAGTCAATACCCTCTCAGATAGGGCATAAAAAGAATCTTGAAATGGTAGGTTGCGCCAGGGGCTTACAATCATTGACAGTAGCAAGTTCTTTCTTTAGAATAGCGGCGTTATGTTAAAAGTACCTGTCCTCAAAGTGTTTTTCCTTATTTGCATTGTCCTATTAATTGGAGCCTGTGCTCAGGCACCTGTCTTTTTCCAACCGTCATCTCCTACTGGCTCACCAACACTGAGACCCGCTTCTACTACAAACGCTGGCCAAAAAATAGAACAGAGAACTTGGCTTGTTCCTGAAGATTATAAGAATTTGGCCGACGCAGTCCAAGTTGCACTACCTGGCGATATCGTAAAGGTGTCACCCTTCAGTGAGTCAACGGGACAGGTGACGATTGACAAACCCCTTACAATAATTGGTAATAAAATGGATTATCTACCAATAATGGTCCGATTTTTAATAACGTCAGGAAAGGTTACACTCAAGAATCTTACCTTATACGAAATTACGCTGGAGACAAAGTTTAATACTGATGTCCCTGTAACGATAGAGGATTGCAGAATAGGCGATATTAATGTTTCCAGTCCAAACATTCGGTTTGTGCATAACACATTTGGAGGAAAGTTGTTGGTTAAACCATCCGGGGCTGTTACCCTAACAACTAGCCGCTTTCCGGCTTCTCAGGACGGTGTAGAAACATTAAAACTCGAAATAAGTGGAAGCGGAAGTATTGTTGAGAAAAACGACTTTTGGGCAGGGATTGTGCAGGTTATGGATAACGGTAGTAACAATACTTTGCGAAATAACTATTGGGCAAAGTGGGATGCAACAAAACCAGTACCTGTAAAGGGTAGTGCTAAGTCGGTTGACCGGTTACCAAGCTCAACACCTGTCACAAGCGGATGGCCGCATTAGAACGATCATTCTCAATCAAACAAGATAGTGCTATAAAAAGCTACTGGAGGTCAAAGACGTGGGGCGAACTATATTCTGGTCAGTCATCGCATTAGTATTTTTGGCCCTCACAATCGTTACAAGTAGGGGTCTCCGAAATTTGCAACAAAAACTTGGTACATTAGGAAATAGAGGTGGTGCTATACTAAACCCCCAAAAAAATGGGTTTATTCCAGTTGACGGCACATTCTACCAAACCTTAAAAGGTATACTCATTACGTATATAGTGGGTTTCTTTGCTGCTGCTGGGGCGGCAATAGCGCCAATCTTTTTACCTTAACTCCCTATTTAGCAACTGTTTATTAAATGGCAATTTTGGGACACCCTGTTTTTAAACATTTTTCAGATATACCACCGCCACCCCCCTTTTTTCGGACACTGGAAAACAGATGCCATTCGGTTAACACCCCAATTTTCACCCTAGCTTCAAGTCACGGTTTCTCCCCCCCCCCACCGGTTAACAACATCTCGCAACCTTTCCCTAACAGGTTTTGTTGCAATCGCTGGCCTTCTCTCGATAAACTGCCATCCCGCTCACATTGGAGTCATGGCCACTAACAAGTCGTTGGTGCAACATTATGCCGTCTTTTGTTGCGCCGGTAGGCTCTGGCGGTCTCTACAGCCGAAGCTAAATCCTCAAAGTTCAAACGTGGCCTCACTAATTCCGATCCCAGACGCCTCCGCACCGACCTTACAATCAACCAACCTTTGCAAAATGGACAACAGCAGGTTTTGGACGTGCCGTCCGGACTGAGGTAAGATGGATAAAATGGACACCAAAGTCGGATAAGATAGAAAGACGGAGGTGTCATAATGAAGGGGATCCCACAGGGAAGGTACACCAAGGAATTCCGCGAGGAAGCAGTGAAACTGGTAACGGAAGAGAAGCTGGCATTGCCCGAGGCAGCTCGCCGGTTGTCCTTAGCGCCATCGACGTTAAGTTACTGGGTGAAGGCATATAAAGGCGGCAAACTTGGAGATGTCGGCAAGACGTACAGGCCCTTGACCGAAATTGAGATGGAGTTGGCCCGAATAAAGAAGGAACTGGCGGAAGTCAAGATGGAGCGGGAGATATTAAAAAAAGCAGCCGCGTACTTTGCCAGGGAGTCGCTGCCCGGTACGCGATGACCAAAGAACTGCGGCTCGATTACCCGATACCGCTCCTGAAGCGAGTGTTGAACGTTTCAGCCAGTGGCTACTACGCTTGGGTGGACCGTCCGCCATCTAAGCGAGCACAAGAGGAAATGCGGCTGGAGGTGGAGATAAGAGCAGCGGACAAGCGGACCAGACAGACCTATGGCCCGCGGCGGTTACAATACGATCTGGCGAATAATGGCGTCCAGGTGGGCATTTGCCGGATCAGGCGCATAAGGAAAAAGCTTGGCATAAGGTGTAAGCAAAAGAGGAAATTCAAGGCTACCACAGACTCCAGGCATACCCTTCCGGTAGCGGAGAACTTGCTGGGCCAGCAATTCAAGGTCAGCCAGCCCAATGCCGTGTGGGTGAGTGACATCACCTATATACCGACTGATGAGGGCTGGGTGTATCTGGCGGGCCATAAGGACCTGTTCACCGGCGAGATTGTGGGCTATGCAGTGGGAGAGCGGATGACCAGAAATCTGGTTAGCCAGTCTCTATTCCGGGCTGTGGCAGCCAAACGTCCGGCTAGGGGACTGATGCACCACTCTGACCGGGGCAGTCAGTATTGCGCCCAGGAGTACAGGAATCTTCTGGATCGGTTTGGACTGCAAGCTTCCATGAGCGGGAAAGGCAACTGCTTTGATAATGCGCCGATGGAAAGCTTCTGGGGAACACTCAAGCAGGAGATGGTTCATCACCGTCATTACGTAAGCAGACAGGAGGCAATTCGAGACATTACAGAATATATCGAGATCTTCTATAACCGGCAACGCCGACAGGCCAGGCTTGGATTCCTGGCACCTGCGGCCTATGAACAAAGATTCTATGCAGGACTATTGGTAGCATGAAAGGTTTGGTGTCTACTATTGACATCCTACCTCACTATAGCAAAACCTAAAGTTTCTAGTAGTCCATAGCGCATGTTTAATACCTCTTCTCGGATTAGTGGATGCCTCTATTTTACTACAGACGAACGGGTCAGGGTAGGAAGAGCATTGATGTCACTTTAATTTGTTGATAACCATAATCGAGACGACCTACAAGATTTTTGTCTATTTCCCCTGCCACTTCGGTTCCCGTTTCTCCACAAAGGCCCGTATACCCTCGTTGAAGTCCTGGAAGCGCCGCTGGTTTAAAGAGATATATTCAGCTTGCTGTATAGCAGCATCAATACCCATATTCAGTCCGTTCCACACACATTCCAGGGTTGCCCGGGTTCCCAAAGGAGCTTTCTTAGCCAGGACTTCAGCAATCTCAATTGCACGGTTTCGTAGTTGGGGTAGGGGTACGACCTCGGTTACCAGGCCAATCTCATA
>JACVQG010000216.1 GCA_015661045.1 Dehalococcoidia bacterium
CTTGCGACAAGCAGGTAGAATAATATTTATTGAAAGGATGCCAAAGTGAAAATTCCGTTCGTGGATTTAAAAAGACAGTATTCGGACATTAAAGAGGAGGTATCGGAGAGGGTAGGTCACGCATTGCAAGGTATGCAACTATTCCTTGGCGAGAATGTCCAGTCCCTGGAAAAGGAGTTTGCTACCTATTGCGGTGTGCGCTTCGGGGTTGGTGTGGGTTCAGGTACCGATGCCCTTCATGTGGCATTGCGAGCCTGTGGGATTGGCCCTGGAGACGAGGTCATCACTGTATCCCACACATTCTTCGCTACAACTGGAGCTATTGCCCTCACGGGTGCAGTACCTATTTTTGTAGACATAGACCCAGAGACATATTGTATGGACGCCTCCCAGGTAGTAGAAAAGATAACGCCCAGAACTAAAGCTTTATTGCCGGTACATTTATACGGACACCCGGCAGATATGCAGCCAATCTTAGATATTGCTGAGCGACACAAATTGTGGGTCATCGAAGATGCTTGTCAGTCTCATGGCGCTCAATACCACGGTAGGAAAATGGGCAGCTTGGGTCACATTGGCTGTTTTAGCTTCTATTTCACGAAGAACCTCGGTGCCTATGGTGAGGGAGGGATGGCAGTCACTAACGACCCGCATTTAGCGGAGACCCTCAGTTGTTTGCGTAACCATGGTTCTCGAAGCAAGTACGAACATCTACTATTAGGAATAAACGGACGGCTTGATGAAATCCAGGCGGCTATCCTACGTATCAAACTTCCCCTTCTGGATAAGTGTAATGCGAAGAGAAGGGAGGTGGCAGCAATATATTCGGCTTGTCTTCCTCCCACTGTCGTGAAGCCGGTAGAGCGGCCGGGATGTTACCATGTATACCACCTCTATGTCATACGGACGCCGTGGCGCGATGAATTGAAGGAATGGCTCGGCCAACGAGGGATTGAAACAGGCATACACTATCCTATCCCTGTTCACTGGCAGAAAGCATGTCAGAGCTACAGTAACGGACATAATCTGCCTGTCACTGAAAAAGCTGTCTCCGAAATTCTGTCGTTGCCGATGTACCCCGAGTTGAAAGCGGAAGAAGTGATATATATTTGCGATTGTATCAAAGAGTTCTTTGAAGCTAAAACCGCCAAGAAAAGCCGGGTTAGGAGGGAAAGCTTATGAATAAGTTGCGAAGCATCCTGGTTACAGGTGGCGCCGGCTTTGTGGGTAGCCATTTGATAGAACGACTTTTGTCCCGGGGCCGCATGATTGTTTGCCTGGACAATTTCACTAATGAGAGCTATTCCGCTGACTTCAAACGGCAAAATGTTGTCCTTTTCAGAGGGCAACCGAATTTCACTCTGATCGAAGGGGACCTAAGGAACCAGACCTTCTTGGATAAGGTGTTTTCTGAGCACCACTTTGAAAGCGTCGTTCACCTCGCAGGGATGGCTGGAGTAAGGCTCTCTGTGGAGAAGCCTTACCTATACGACGAATCAAACATATGGGCTACCATCAATTTACTTGAGGAGTGCCGGAAAACGCCTCCTGAGCGTTTTGTTCTTGCTTCATCCTCCTCAGTGTACGGAAACGACAACCAGGTACCCTTTTGTGAAAACCAACTCCCACACCCCGTTTCCCCTTACGGAGCGTCGAAAGCAGCGGCCGAGCTCTTCTGTCAGGCATACTATACGCTTTACGGCGTTCCGCTGACAATTCTGCGCTTTTTCACCGTATACGGTCCCCGGCAAAGACCAGATATGGCCATTTATAAATTCACCCGTGCGATCACGCGAGGCGAACCTGTGCGCTTATTCGGAAACGGAGAATCCAGTAGAGATTATACATATGTCACTGATATTGTTGACGGAATTGAAAAAAGTATGTCAGCCAGCGATAAGGGTTGTCAGATATTTAATCTTGGAAGTGGACGTCCGGTGACCTTGAAGCACTTGATCGAGACTATAGAAAGATGCGTGAACAAAAAGGCTAAGATCGAGTTTCTTCCCGAGCAACCGGGAGATGTTGATGTGACTCTGGCTGACATTTCTAAAGCTAAGAACATGCTTGGATACAACCCCCGTACAACCATAGAAGATGGTATTTCGTTCTTTGTGCAATGGTACCGTTCAAATTATGATCAAATCAAAGGACTGTCGAGAAGGAGGGGTAGCATTGCACCCAGGATGATTGTTGACCAGTCGTCCATAAGGTAAAAAACATTGCGCAACTACGCTACCCAGATGCAAGCATACAATAATAAAACATGGTCGCACCTATGTGTCAGTTTGTGGCCACCTCGCTGCACCATGGGTTTGTACACGACACTCATTAGATAGGTATGGTCTCTATTCTCACGAAAATTGAATCCCTCTACATCCCCCTTACTTAAGCGGACTCAGGGGGATTTAAACCACTCTCTTTAAGAAGTGATACTTTCATCCTTCGTGGTGCCCTGCACAACTGGGCATGGACGATTCTTCTTTCATCCCGTCGAAAACAGATTGCCGTGTTTGCGAGGAACGAAGTGACGAAGTCCCGAGTAATCGGGACTCCTCAGTTTAGAGGTTCGCTAAAAAGGCAAGAGATTGCTTCGCTGGCAACGACGATGGGATGTATCCGCATTTTCATTTTAGTGAGAATGGGGAGAGAAGATTGGCTCCGCTTGCGGCCATACGTATTCGAGTGCTTATTTTTGACTGCTAAGGTTCACCTGACATCATAGTTGTTGCCTGCCATGTACAGGTAATTACACAAGTTCCGGTTGCATGGATGTACGGAGGTAGCTCTTGATCTCTGGTCCAACTTCGGGATGCCTTAGCGCCAGTGCTATGGTGGCTTTAAGCCACTCTATGGGAGTGCCGGCGTCATACCTTGTCCCATCGAACTCTACGGCATAGATCTTTTCCCGGGAGAGAAGACGACGCAAGCCGTCCGTAAGCTGAATTTCCTGCCCTTTCCCTGGTGGAGTGACCTTTAATGCATCGAAAATACTGGGTTGCAGAACGTATCTGCCTACGATGGCCAAATCTGATGGGGCTTGCTCAGGGAGTGGTTTCTCTACCAGATCCATTACCTGATACAAATGGTCCCCGATTTTGTTGGGGGTAATGATTCCATATCGTTTCGTTTCCTCATGTTGAACACGTTGCACTGCCAGAATGCAGCCGCCAAGCTCCTTATAGGCATCAAGTAGCTGGCTGATTACCGGATGTGCGGCCACAAAGATGTCGTCAGGAAGGAAGAGACCAAACGGTTCCTTACCAACTACGACTTCAGCCATTAGTACGGCATGACCCAAACCCAGTGGCTGCTTCTGTCTCACATAGACAATGTCGACCATATTGGAAAGATGGCAGACACATTTCAATAGCTTCATTTCACCCCGCTGTTGCAGGAGATTTTCTAATTCGCCAGAACGATCAAAATAGTCTTCAATGGCCTGTTTGCCCTGCGATGTCACAAGGACCAAGTCGTGAAGCCCGGCAGCCAGGGCTTCTTCCACTGCGTATTGGATAATCGGCTTGTCTACCAGTGGCAGCATTTCTTTCGGCTGACTTTTGGTGATCGGCAAGAACCTGGTTCCACGCCCTGCTGCCGGTACTACTGCTTTACGAACTTCCATGACTCCTCCCGCTAATTTGTAATTGCTTTTGGATGGCTGTCTATCCTGTATCCTGGAATAGTAAACAAGAATGTGCTGCCCTTTTCCAACCGGCTTTCTGCCCAGATACTTCCCCCGTAGTCTTCTACTATCGCTTTACAGATGTAGAGACCAATACCCATTCCCAGAACGAATGGAGATGCAAAGGGCAGATGCGGCAGGCGAGTGGAATGTTTCAGAGAGCAGCCTGACAATCCGTCCAGTTTGTGAACATATTCCAGGGTGACTTCTATGACCCCACCGTTGGGTGAGTACTTGACGGCATTGCCTATTAAGTTCGTTAGCACCAGGCTTACCCTTTTCTCATCAAGATAGAATTTCGGCATGATCCTGGGTACCTTGGCCTTCAGAGTGTGGAGCGGTGCTTCGCACTTCATTTCCAGAGTTGTCGACTTGATCAGGGATGGAAGAGAAATGATATGGGGAAGGTCGCTACAGATACTTTGCCCTACCCGGTAGCACTCCAGAGAGTTTTGCACCAGCCGCGCTAATCTACGGGATATCCGTTCAATCCCGAGGATGTACTGCTGTTCCTGCTCGTGAGAGATTGGGCCAAGCGCTCCTTTAAGGGTTGAAATATAACTCTGTATGGTACCCAAAGGGGATAGAAGCTCGTGAGATAAGATAGCCATTCCACTATAATCTATAGTCGCTGTGAAGGGCAAAGATGTACTCGCCCTTTGCATAACAGAACCAGGTTCCCGGCCTGAAGGTATAGTAGTTTGGTAGTTCTTCAATAACATATTAATACTCCTGTTGTCTTAGCGTGTTCAGGGTTCAGCAGTCAGCCGGTAGCCGATGCCCCTTTCGGTCAAAATATACTTGGGATTCTTGGGGTCTTCTTCGATTTTTCGGCGCAAATAGAGAATATGAAGCTTGATATATTCCCTCTCATTGATATATGCAGGACCCCATACGCGAAGAAGCAGTTCTTTATGTCCAATTACTTTTTCCTGGTTGCGCGCTAAATAGCTTAACAAGCGGAATTCAGTGGGTGAAAGCTTTACTTTTCGACCTTCAACCGATACTATATGCGTTCTCAGGTCAACACGCAGTCCATTACAGCTAAAGATACTCGGCTCATCTGTCTGCTTGTTCTTGTTGCGTTGAAGAACAGCTCTGATTCGAGCCACGAGTTCTCGATGATCAAGAGGCTTGGTGATATAGTCATCGGCTCCGAGTTCAAAACCCCGAACAATATCGCTTTTGTCGTTTTTACCGCTGACAATTATGATTGGGATATCACACGCTTCGCGAATACGACGACAGGTCTCCCAGCCATCCATTCCTGGAAGCATTAAGTCTAACAGGATCAGGACAGGCCGATAATTATATAGAAAGCGCACACCCTCCGCACCAGTAGCAGCTAATAGTGGTTCAAAACCCGCCTGAGCTAGCCAGTCTTTGTAGAGTGTCCTTGTTTCCAGATTGTCTTCTATTACCAAGATCCGTGTGACCATTTAACTTACCTCCTCTCTCTTGGTTCTTACGCCGTTCGAAGTAGACTTGTACAAGGTTGTTGGGTATTTTTTACTGTCGGTATCTCTAATATAATCTACGTAAAGATTTGGTTTATGAAATATTTCTCCTTCGCCTTTTTTTAACCTCTTCCTAACTTTTTATCTTACTTCGAATATCTTAATGCAGTCGGGTGCAAGTCCTGGTGCCTAAGGTCTCAATCAGAGTTCCCAAACAGTACAAATTTTGTGGAACTTTCAAAATACTTTTAGTGATTGATAGCTTTGGCTGCTCCGTGAATAAGAATAGCTATAGAATCATGCAAAAGGTACCTGGTCGGTGCATGTCAAAGGGAGGTATTTTGTGGGTCATTCAGAATTGTTAAGGATTGATTCAGTTTCATAATCTCGTTATTCAACTCTAGTTCAGGATTGGTGGTTAAACTATCGTTTAGTGCTGGTTTAATTATAGGCTGCCCAGCTAAGAGTGACTACATTAAATGGGCAATAACACCTTGATACAACAGGGTGACACAAGGAAGGGGGGCCGGGCTCGAAGAGGCGGATCAGTGTTCTGATACAAAAATTCATTGCATGATCCTGGTAGTTTCTTGAATACATCACGGTAGCTGTATTACTTACCTCATATTGTAACGGTCTTCAGACTCAGGACACTGGTGATTAATTGCCTAAGTCAGCGTAAATGGATTCTTCGCTATGCGTAAAATGGTGTCATACTTTGTCACCCTGGGCGGAGCGAAGTGTTCTATGTTTGCCATATTACCGGACAAAACTTCGCAACTTAGCATTAATATGTAAGCAATTCTCCTTCGGTATGGTATCCGTTTCCGTATCATTGTGATAGACCCTTAACATATAGTGTCAGAGAAGACATCGTGGTTGTGGCGAGATCAGTTGTCATCAAAACATTGTCTTATGAAGCGTATGCCTTGGGATTGGGCAAGTACCCAAATTCAGGATCACACAGGAATACTAGCGTCTGGACTGCGCTGAGGAGTAACAGGCATGTTAAGTGTTGACAAAGCCCAGGAGATTATCAATAACTTTCCAGTCGGAAGAGCAATAGATGAATCCTCTCGTTTGATTACACCACACCAAAGCCCGGATATGCTTACTATTGGGGCTGTTGCAAAACTTCTTAGTGTCCATGAGAACACAGTGAGGAATTGGAGCAAGAACGGAAAGCTACCTACTTTCCGCCTCGGCAAGCGAAGGGACCGCCGTTTCCGGCGGCAAGATATACTGAATTTGCTGGAGGCAGGGTAAAGAGAAAAGCAATTCAATATTGGGTCGCGATCAAAATTCCTTGTTCCAACACGCTGTCTGTCCGAAATCTCTGTTCCCCGTCTCGTCGTTTCTGGAAGTCTTCTTGGTAACAAATGTCAGGCTGTGTGAAAATTACGGATTTACTGGAATAATCAACGTTGAAGATGTGAAATATATTATAAGGAAAGGTGGGGAGCAATAACACCGTTGTCAAGATTTAGGCAAATATAAGTTTTTAAGAAGGGAAATGTGAATTATGAAAAAAGCAGTTGCCATGATTCTTGCAGGCGGACGGGGCACGAGGATGGATATCCTCTGCCAAAGAAGGCCAAAACCAATTTTACCCTTTGCAGGCCATTTACGAGTGATTGACTTCACTCTGAGCAATTGTATCCACTCTGGAATCAATAATATAGGTATCTTAATCCTGGAACCCAAAATCAGCTCTTATAAGGGTACCGCCGATGCGGTCTATCAAAACCTGGACTATCTTAAACAACATAGCCCGGATGCAGTCGTGGTTCTGGCCGGGGACCATGTCTACCGCATGGACTACCGCAAGATGCTGACTTTCCACGAACAAGTAGACGCCGACGTAACTGTAGGAGTTATCCCTGTACCTATTGAACAAGCCCATCGTTTCGGCATAGTTACTACCAATACTGATGGCAGGATAACAGACTTTATTGAAAAACCCAAGATTCCCACAGCCAGTCTCGCCTCTATGGGAATCTACATTTTCAAAAGGCAGGCTCTTACCGAATGTCTCATTGAAGATAGTGTCTTAGCCAATTCCCATCATGACTTTGGCCAATCCATCATCCCTCAAATGGTGAAGGGCAACAAGGTCTTTGCTTACAAGTTCGATGGCTACTGGCAGGATATAGGCACAGTAACAGCTTACTATGCCGCTAATATGGAGCTTTTGAGCGAAGTGCCTTCTTTAGGCCTCAATGGCAAATGGCCTATATTTAGCAATGATAATATTCTGTTGCCGCCAAAGATTGCTCATCAGGATAATATAATGCACAGCCTTATCGGGCAGGGCTGTGTAATCCGGGGTAAGGTAGAAAACTCCATTCTATCGCCTGGGGTCAGGGTCGAAGAGGATGCTGTGGTCAGAAATTCGGTGATAATGTCTAATACTACCATTGGAAAGTATAGCGTGGTTGACCGCTGTATCCTGGACGAGAATGTGAAGGTTGGTGAATTCTGCTATGTGGGCTTTGGGGCCACACTTATTCCAGTGGACTGGGATATCACGGTTATTGGGAAGGGGGTAACTATACCTCCGGGGACTGCTATAGGCCGTGCCTGCAAGGTGCAGCCTGAAGCTATGTCTCTTGACTTCACCACTAAAGCTGTGCCAGCAGGCTCAGTAGTTGGCCAGCGTTAAGGAGTG
>JACVQG010000014.1 GCA_015661045.1 Dehalococcoidia bacterium
GGTTTTGGACATGCGCCTTCAGCAATATTCGGAATCAGAGATAGCTGCTGTTCTGGGTATTACACAGGAGTCAGTCAGCGACCGTGTCTTAAAAATACCCTCCGGGCCTTGGCCGCCTGGGGTGATAAGCCACAACCACCACCCCGGGTAAAACTTACCCCGAAAGAGCCAGAGAGAGGCGCCTGGCACGGAATCGGCGGCGAGCCAAAAACCCACAACGCAAAAAAGCTATGAAGGCATATCGGAAGCTACACAGAAAGCAAATCAATGCTAGAAAGAGGGCCAGACAGTGGGAAAAGCATGATTTCAGGGGGGCTAACGCATTGAATTAAGAGGGCTTTCGGATATTAAACGTACTTAGTTGCGTCTTCCATCCTGGTAGAAAAGCAGGCCTATATTTGGGGATAGGGACTAAGGTACAACCTAAAAACCATACACCTAAGGTACGTATTGACAGGCTATGAGAACTAGTTTATAGTAACTGCTAAAAAGGAGGGTAGCTTAGTGCAAGGGTACTGTTTTAAATGTAAAACCAAGAAAGAGATAAAAAACACCAAATCTGTAACTTTGTCGAATGGCAGACCGGCAACTCAGGGCGTATGTCCAAAATGCGGCACGAAGATGTTTAGAATAGGCAAGGGTTAATACAGGCAATATTTATCTTTACTCGTGAACAAATTACAAAGAGGCTGGATATCTATGTCCAGCCTCTTTATTTATGAATTGCACACAATGTTCTAAGGTGCAACATCCTACATAGCCCAACTGTGTTAAACGCCATATGATTAGCTAAGGCGAGCTTGAGAAGTGGCTCAGCTATCGGAAGTGCAACCTGCATCTCCCCATTAAGATACGATGCTAACATATTTTAACCCCACTGTATTGCCAAGGTTACAAAACTAAATATGTGAACCAACACCATGGATGTCTTTTCCCTGTATCCTTAAAGACAGAAGCAGGGCAAACGCTACTAATAGTAACATCTCTGATATCAAGAAGGCGTAGCTATAACTTTGAGTACTATCGAAGATATAGCCGCCCATAAAACCTCCGAGGGCACCTCCGATGGCGCTACTGGCATTGGTAAGACCGTAAATTGCTCCCAGGGAGCGGACTCCGAAAAGATCTGCACTAATAGCTGGGAATAACGGCAGCCAACCACCATAGGCAAAACCAAAGCCAGCGGCAAAAATATATAATGACCACAACCCCTTGGTCGTCATAAGAAGGACAAACATAATGGCTGCCAGGCCAAAGCAAAAGGCCAGGGCAGCCCGTCGTCCCACTCTATCCGACGCCAGGCCCAGTATTATTTTGCTCAGAGCATTGGCTAATCCTATAACCACCATGAAAGTGGCTGCTACCGTAGGAGAAAACCCTATATCGGTGGCATATGGAACCAGGTGAGTTACTATAAGGATATGGGCAAAACCAGCCGCCATTGTCACAAAAAGCAGTTTCCTCAAGTTGTGGGTACTCAATGCCTCACGGAAAGTGAAGGTTTTGGAACTATTAGCCGAAGCCTTGTTAGATTTGGAAGAACTCTCGCTCCCCCTCTTCGTGTCGTCCAGCGAGACTGGTTTACCATCTGGTAGAATACCCATGTCCTGTGGAGAACGTCTAAATATCCATGCCACCATAAACACTATCACACCTATCATTATCCCGGACACTCCAAATGCTAACCGCCAGCTATGGTTAAGGATTAAATAGGTGAGCAGTAACGGCGCCAGGCCGATGCCTAGACCTGCGCCCGATTGCACAATGCCTTGTACCATTCCTCGTTTGGCTTCAAACCAGCGTGGTAACGTTGAAAGTATAGTAGTTGTAGAGACGCTCTGTCCGATGCCTATGAACAGTACGAAAAACAGGTAAAACTGCCACAAAGAATTCATTTGGGATATCAAGATGTAGCCTGCTGCCAGGCTAATGGCTTCAACCATGATGAATAGCCTCGGGCCGTATTTATCGGCCTGCGCTCCCCAGAATGGCGATAGCCCACCTATCAAAAGACCAGCCGCTGAGAAAGCCCCGGCGGTTTGGGCTCTATTCCACCCAAAATCAGCCATGATTGGCTTGAAGAAGATGCCCATATTGTTATAGACCCCCATGGAAACAATACGCTCCATGAAGGCTGCTGCCACAATGGCCCAGCCATAATAAAAGGGGAATATTTGCCTTCGCCTGTTTATTCGTTTCATAGCTCTTGTCAACTTTTCAGTGTGACTTCACTGGTTGTTTTTGTGCTCTGGACTGCATTTGATAACTTTGGGTAATCTGGTGCGAAAGTTTTCGGTACACTTAAAAAGGTTACTATTATTGTCAGCGCTATTCCGAGGGGATGCTCCCGCTCCTCAGGTTGCAGTTAGCTAGTTGGTCTGTAATGTGAATTTCTAAGACTGAAGCAGCGTCGTTGCAGTATAAGGACTATTGCAAAACACCTTCTTCGATGAGTTTCTGAACTTCCTCTATGGAAAGGTCAAGCAGTTCACAGCACACATATTTTGTATGCTCTCCAAACACTGGTGCATCCCTGTAGATTGAGCAAGGGGTTTCGGATAGCTTCCAGGGTGGCGAAGCTACGGAGAATCGTTCTCCAGCTTCGGGGTTGTTCATCACAATAAATGATTGGCGTTCCTGAATATGTGGGTCGGTAAATAAGTCCTGGGGGTTTAGGGAAGCCACTGCAGCCACCCCTGCCGCCTGTAATATTTCCATAACCTGGTAGTGAGAGAAAGTTATTGTCCAGCTCTCTACCAGGTGGTCCAACTCCTCGTGATGCTTATGACGGGATATCTGAAGGGCAAATCTATCATCATTTGTCCAAGCCGGATTGCCCATAGCCATGCAGAAAGCGTGCCATTCACTATCGTTATCAATGGCGATGCTCACCCAGTTATCCTCACCCTGGCAGCGATAGCAGTTATGAGGCGCCATCGTAGCATCATCGTTGCCATTGCGAGTTTGTACCCGGCCATTTAGAGTGTAGTCCATGAGGGCATCGCCAAGAAGAATGGAAATAGATTCCCGAGATGAGAAATCTATATACTGTCCTTTCCCTGTACCTTGCCTGGAAACCAGGGCTGCCATTATAGCTACAAAAGTGGTATAGCCGCTAATAATATCCATGCTATATCTTATTTCTGTGGGTGGACCATCAGGGTAACCAGTCATATCGCTCATTCCGCTGGATGCGGCAAATAAAGGCGCATAGCCAATGGCTCCCACCTCAGGGCCCGTGCCTCCCATGGTAGAAGATGAAGACATAACAATGGCTGAATTAAGTTCCCTGACCGCTTTATAACCCAGTCCGAGCCTTTCCATCACACCGGCCGAATAATTCTCTACTATGACATCGCTCATTTTAATTAGAGACTTTATTAACTCCAGTCCTTTGGGATGTTTCAAATTGATATTAGCGCTGAGTTTATTACGATTGAGGTCATTGAAAATGGAGTTCTTATTTATTCCAGTGGGCTTTCCAGTATAAGGGTCGGCCCCTATCCGACTCATATCTATCCGCTGTTGACTTTCAATTTTGATTACTTCGGCCCCGGCCGAGGCCAGCAGCATTGCTGTAAGGGGACCCGCCATGCCCCAGGAAAAATCTAATACCCTTATGTTGTTAGCAGCCCCTTTTGTCAAATAGCCCCCTTCTCTTTGAGATTGGTCAGTTCTTGTGTACTCATACTTAGCCGTTGTTTATAAATCTCCTCATTGTGCTCTCCCAGGGAGGGTGCTAAATGTCTTAATCTCCAGGGAGCATCGGAAAAACGGTATGGCGCTGTTGGAAACTTAAACTTACCCCAGTTTGGGTGGTCGATCTCCGCAAAGAACCCCCGTGAATTCATCTGCGGAGAGTCGGCAACTTCATCTATCTGAAGACAGGGTGCTATTGCAGCGTGCTTGGCAATGGCTTTCTGGTATATTTCTTCTTTTGTATGGACTTTGAATGAATCGGCCAGGCGTTGCTTTAATTCGTTACCGTGTTCCTCGCAATACGCTCGGTCCTTGAGATTTTCGTCTTCTCCCCACCATCCCGGAGTGCCGATGACGCTCAGAATGGCTTGCCATTCGTCTGGCCAGCGATGGAATCCAAAATCTACATAGCCGTTCTTACAGGGCATAACGCCAGCAAATTTGTAACCGCGAGTAGCCCGGTTGGCTAACTCTCCCCGGTTGGGCCACCGCAGAAGGTCTATTGTGTTCATATCCAGAAGAGCTTCCTGTTTAGAAATATCCACATGCTGACCTTTACCTGTCGCCCTCTGGTGAAAAAGAGCTAGCAGAGCAGCCCCAGCAGCGCTTACCCCACAAAAGTAATCCCCGCTGAAGTTAGCCCATTTTAAGGGTGGCCTTTGTGGGTAGGGACTGGCGCCTGGAGTGAGGTATCCCTCTCCTCCACTTTGAAAGGTGTTTAATGGATAGGCACGGTAATTCCTGTAGGGGCCAGTTTGTCCGAAAGGTGTGATGGAGGTTACCACTAGCCTGGGGTTAACCTTAGCAAGGTGTTTAAAATCCAGTTCCGCCTCTTCCATAATAACAGGGCTTCGGTCTTCAATTAAAAGGTCAGCTTTTGCTATTAATTCAAAGAAAGCCTTTTTTCCTGCAGGATGAAAGGGGTCCAGGGTGATACTTAGTTTATTAGCATTGAGAAAGAAAAATAGGCCACTATTGTCAGGGCCAGGGCTATCTCCTTTAAACGGCGGCCTCCGCCTGGTAATATCGCCTTGACCCGGTGATTCCAGCTTTATCACCTCTGCCCCCATATCAGCCAACAGCTTGGAGCAATACGGTCCGGCAATGAACTCACTTAACTCGACTACAGTTATTCCCCCCAGCACACCTGTTTTTTGAGGGCTTTCACTATCTTTGGGTATTCTTTTCAAAATAATCTCACCTTTTACATCTCTTAATTTGTTGGACCAAACGGAATATTTTGGAAATTGTTCATTAGTCCTTCGTTTTATTTATAGAAGTTAATTTATTGACCTTTAGCAGGCAAAAGCATAAAATCATCGCACACGAGTTTGTTGGCATTATACCAAACCGCCCGATTTTTGCATAGGCTTTTGCCAGTGTGAAAAACTTTATCTCTGTAGAAAGTGGGCTGATAATAGCTAATCATATGAGCGTTGACTTTAACCTACCGACAATGGGTGGCAGGAAACCACAAAAATATTATGGGTGGTGGGTAGTAGTAGCTAGCGCCGTCTGCCTTTTCACTGCCTATGGCTTCGGCTTCTACCCGTTGACTGTGGCTTTCAAAGATATTCAGGGTGAGTTCGAAGTGAGCCGCGGTATGCTTTCTGGCGCTATTGCCATATTTGGAATTATTACTGCCATTGGTTTCCTCTTCGCCGGGCGGTTCTGCGATAAATTCGGCGCCCCGCGCGTTATGAGGGTTTCTGTGCCCCTGGTGGGGCTGGGCATAATTTTGGTCGGCCTAACCCAAAATGTGGTGCAACTCTACGCAGCATTCGCAATCTACTCTGTTGGTCTCAGTGGCGTATCCCTGGTCCCGATTAATGTCCTGGTGTCCATGTGGTTTGGCGACAAACGGGGGCGGGCAGTAGGCTTGTTATCGGCTGGGGTGAGCCTGGGCGGCTTTGGTGGGCCACTGGTCTCGAGCTTCCTCCTGACTCGATTTGGCTGGAGGCCGATGTTCTGGGTCCTGGGCCTTGCTGCGTGGGGCCTCCTCGTTCCTCTTGTGGTCTGGATTATGAAGACCCCACCCCGGGCCACCAACTCAGGGACCGCCTGTGTGGACCCCTCGTCGATAAATACCAAGATTAGATCTTTTTCCTTTGGTGCTTCCTTCACTTTACGGCAGGCGCTGGGCACATCAACTTTCTGGCTTCAGTCGTCGGCTCTCTTTCTAGTCAGCTCTGTTTGGGTGGCGGTTTTGTCCCACACTCCGAACCTCCTCAGGGATGGTGGCTTGTCACCCGGTCGGGCCGCGCTGGGTCTTGGGCTTGCCTCCGCAATGGGGATTTGGGCGAAACCGCTTTCCGGGTTCCTTTCCGACCGGCTGTCTCGCGTCGGCCTATTTCTGGGATTTGTGCTTTTCCAGGCAGTAGGTGTATTCCTATTGACCAGGGCACAGGGAGGAGCCTCGGCTTTTCTAGCCCTGATCATACTTGGGATAGGTGGTGGAGGGGCAGTCCCGCTCCGCCCACTCCTAACCAGCCAGTTCTTCGGAAACCTGCAATTTGGAGCCGTTTTCGGGGCTTTGGAGTTGGCTTACGCGCTGGGCGGCGCCATTGGACCTTTGGTAGCTGGATGGGTCTACGACCAGACAGGTAGCTACTTGATGGCCTTTTTTCTCTTCTTGGCCGCCTATGTTGTGGCTATAGGGAGTTACTGTATTGCATATTACACTAGACCTAAATCAAAGGTCGCGGTGCAAAACCCTTGACAAAAGCATCGTACAATAACATAATAACCATCGCATACGAACTATCGTTCACTGTTGATTCATTATCAAACAAAGGAGTCGTCAATGCCTAAGATTCTGAGTGGTATCCGCATACTGGAATGGGTGCAATTCATGAATGGTTCTGCTTTCATGCTGGGTGACCTGGGGGCTGAGGTTATTCATATTGAAGACAGGGTTAAAGGGGATGCCTCGCGTGGTATATCGGCTATGTGGGGCGATTCTATCCTCCTCCCCGGAGGGAGGAACATCGTTTTTGAAGGATCTAACCGTAGCAAGAAGAGCATTACTTTGAATCTTAAAACAGAAAAAGGCCGGGAGGTACTCTACCGGTTAGTGGCGAATTCCCAGGTCTTTGTGCACAACTTTCGCCAGAGCGTGGCAGAGAAACTAAAGGCTGACTATGCTACCCTTTCTAAGCACAACCCCAAGTTAATCTACGTGGTAGCGAGTGGTCTTGGTGTCAAGGGGCCTTACAAAGATTTCCGGGCCTTCGATCCCCTTACCCAGGCTATGTCCGGTCTCATGTGGATTATGGGCGACAGGGACGATCCTGAGCCGGTCCAGGTGACAGGGGCCGTCAACGATTCGCTTGGAGCTGCTATGACGAGCTACGCTATTCTAGCGGCTCTGTTGGCCAAAGAAAGATTGGGTATTGGGCAAGAGGTACACGTCTCTCAGCTAGGCAGCGCTCTCATGTGCCTTGTCGGAAACCAGGTAAACAACACCCTGTGGCTGGGACACCCTATGGCCAGGCATTCCCGGAAACGGGCCCGCAACCCTCTGGCAAACCACTACAAGTGCGCTGATGGCAAGTGGATAATGCTGGCCGAGGCCCAGTCGGACCGCTTCTGGCATGAGTTCTGCGAGGTGTTGAACCTGGGAGAAGCGGAGCAAGATCCACGCTTTGCTAGCGCGCTCAAGCGCCGCGAGAACTATGCTGCCCTTACGGACATTCTGGAGAAAGTCTTTGATAGCAAGGCCAGGGATGAATGGTCTAACATTTTTCTGAATCGAAAAGTCCGCTTTGCCTGGGCTCCAATTCTCAATTTAAATGATGTGGTGAATCATCCCCAGGCGATAGAGAACGGCTATGTTATTGAGAATTACAACCATCCTACACTGGGCAAGACCAAAGTTTTAGGCTATCCCATCAACTTCACCAAGACCCCTGTCTCTTATGATGTGCCTGCCCCGGAGTTCGGCCAGCACACAGAGGAGGTGCTCATGGAAGTCGGGGGCTATAGCTGGGAAGAAGTAGAGCAGATGCGGCGAGATGAGATAATATAGGGCGCTCCGCCCAATTTGCCGGAGCGAAGCGCCCTTAGTGTCCTTTATAACATGGCTTTCATCACAGGTTGGGGTTTACTTCTTCCATAGATTTGGTACAACCTTGTTATTAAAAATATTGTTGACATCGTCCATATCGGAGAACTTCAAGGTATAGACACGGCTCAAGTCCATCTTACCCGCTGGCGGAGTGAATTCAGGTACGTCCTTCCTATAAGTCGCCTGCTTCGCTGCCTCTGCCCACACCTTAAGCCCTTCAGCCGAAAAGAGCCAGTTGATGAAAACCTTTGAAGCGTTAGGATGAGGGGACTTGCTCAACATTGCCAAACCCATGGGCAAACCGAGGAATCCTTCTTTTAAGTCAAGTGCTTTAAGTGGGGCACCCTGGGCAATAAGGGGATTGGCGCCGGCCTGGTCTAGCCCCACACCAAGCGCGCCTTCACCCTGGGCCAAAGCCCTGGCAAAATCGGCCTGCCCGCCGGGGATAAACTTACCAAACTGACCGCCCAAATCCTTGACCTGGTTGTCGTTATAAACCCCTTTCTTCTTGAAAAACTGGTGGAGGAAAGACGCCGTCTGGTTGATGCCTGGATCAGCGATTATCAACTTGCCTTTCCACTTTGGGTCCAGCACGTCTTGCCAGCTTCTGGGTTCGTCCCCTGACTTCACTGCGTTTGTGTTTGCGAAGATACCAAGAACATTGGGATAGTACATTAAAACGTGGCCGTCCGGGTCCTGGTCAAACGGATGGGTGTACCACGGGGCGCGGTCCTTGAGGATAGGCAGGTCTTTTAGACTGGCCGTGAAATTATTCGTTTTTAGCTCCACCACTCGCCCGCTGGACAAATCTCCGATATCCGCTACAAACTGGCTTTGGAGTTGTTCGGCCCTTATCCTTTGAATAAGCACCGGTGATGTGCCCCCGATCACCTCTAATGTGATACCATATTTATCTTTAAACGCTTTAGAGACTGCATTCCCTACATCTCCGGCCATGCTAAAGCTGTAGCTTACTACTTTCCCCTCTTTTTTAGCTTCCTGGACCACCTTGTCCCAGGCTGCATCCTCCGGGCGCTGAACCGGCGCAGCCGAAGTCGGCGCTGTTACAGGTTTAGCCGGGGCGGGAGCCGCTTTTGGAGTACAGCCAGACAAGACTACAAACACAGCTATTACTGCCACAATGAACCAACTCTTAAGCCACATTTTGTCATTCCTCCTATTACTAAATAATTTGGCCTATTATGCCTGTAGGCCATGTGTCTGTCAAGTCCGCGAATTAAATCGCTTATTTTGAGTTACTCCCTTCCCTTCCATACTTCATTCACAGAAATAAAAGGTTGCGACGAGAATAGTATGCTAATCTATAGCTTCTTCTGCCTTTTCCCCTGCAACCTCGTCTATCCGCGCCAAACCCAGGCTCTCCATAAATGACTCTAGTCGGTCCAGAGTTTGAGTCAATGAGAATTCCCGTGGGTCCGACTGGCTATGTTCATAGGAGCCAACCGGGAAACCGGCTTTCTGCAGTTCTCGTTTGGTTTCCATAATAGAGACCTGATAACCGTGGCAACCTCGATCCAGTCCTAACACTGCGGCATCGCAGTGCCAGTCTTTAGCCCTTTTGACCGCTTCCGTAGCCCTGTACTTTGGATACCAGGTACTCGACATCATATAAGTAACGTAGAGTTCAACCTCTGCTCTCAAGGCATCTTCTCGCGTGCGAATTTCTCTGCCCAGTTCTTTCAGAGTTTTGGTAGGCTCCCAGGACCCATCTGCGTAACGATCCCAGGCGCCGTGTCCCTGGGAGTTCTCCATTATGACGAAAATCGCGCCATATTCGTTAGGCTGCTTGAGGATAGCGATGTAATGGTACGGTGGGAAACCTTCATGCAGGAACCGCATACGCTCCATGCCCCTGGCCGATATATTATTCTTTATACGCCACTGGGTTTCGTCGTAGAGCATGTGGCAGTATTCCACACCCTCCTTCTTGTGTCGCATAGTAAGCATGGGCATACGCAGAGACCAGAGGTGCCGGAGGTCAAGGGGGGTTGGAATTGCTCTTGTGGAAGCTACAATTTTGGCCCAGAGCACCATGGTTTCCCATTCGTACTTTACAGCCTCTATTAGCTTTTCGTCATCGTAGGGCCTGCCGGTTACCTTCTCAATCCAGGGGATGCCCTCAACCATCTGTTGATACACATAATCCCGTGCCAGGGGAGTGTCATCGTAAGGCAGGTCGATACTCAAGTAGGGGATGTCCAGGTACTCTGAAAAAACATTTCCAGTTTGGGCCATGGTGTGGCAATTAGTAACCTGAAAAAGAAAGGTGGGTTTGATTTTGCTGCCGTTGGGGGCGGTATTGGACATGCCTGTATATAATTGACCCAGGTAGCAGCGCATAGAGGAGCAAACATCCCGTGTAATCCCCTGCGCCTCGGTGGCCTCCAGCACCTTTATAAGCTCTTGTGGATTACGCATTAGCTTGGTGTAATAAGGGCCGTAAGAAGGGTCGGCAAAGTTACCCAGACCGGCCAAATAGCCAAGGAGAGCTTCTGTCATTCCCATGACTATGGGTTCCCCATGATCTGCTGCCTGCCAGGTATGCTTGAAATGCGTGCGGCGTAATTCTTTCATCTTAGCCCATGATTCCACGGGCCTTGTTTCGTATTTAGTGTTATTCATATCAATCTCCTTAAGCTGTAACGGCTTTTTCCCGTATCATGTCCAGGAAAGCTTCCACACGGGTACGGAACTGCCCTACTGGCGTGGTTAAATCCACCTCTAAAAGCAGAAATGGTAGCCCCTTGGATTCAAAAAGCGCTTTGAGTTTGGGCAAGTCATAGCCATGGGGTTCGCAGAATTTCTCCAACAAATAAACAACCCCTTGCACACGATATTCCTCAACGAACCTCGTTATCTGGGGTATACGGTATCTCTCCACAATATCTTTATGGGGGCAAACAGATGGCCTGTTCACATAGCGGTTGACAAGCCCTTTCATAACATCTCCATCCAGGGACACCGGCGGGCCCCAGAAGTAGCGGCTTCCGGTGCACATTTCGTCTATCACCACAGTGGCCCCCAACGATTCGATAAAACGTATTACTTCCACATCATCGAACTCACTGGCCAGCAAGAGAAGCCGCACACCGGGGTCTTTGGTACTAGTCTTGGTTTCCAGGCCCTTGAGTGTTTCCTTAAGAAGCTGAGTATGATCCTCTTTGTCCATTACCATACCAGCCAGAGTGATTTCCATAGTATCAGCGCCAGAGATGGGAGGTGAATATCCCTTCCTTAGCTCATAAAGCTGGTGCAAAAGCTGACGGTTGGTGTTATAGATAGCTATACTATGTAGCAAACTATCTTGACCGATAGGTTTACCTACCCATTGCTCCACCCTATTCTGAAGCTCTTTAAATTGTTTGTACATATACTCCGGCACAGATGCATTGCGTAGGTTCATCGGCATCCAGAAATCGTAGGCCAGTGAGGGAGAGAGGTTACGGGACCAGCTAAAGAAGGTTTGAAAAATGTGAGGGCAACTATTTCCAATCATTATCCCATCTACGTAGCTGTATCTGCCTTTCAGGGCTTCAGCCAGAGCACTGCGAGTATGGGGACACCACCAACCGGTGATATACGGTTCAGTAACATCTTCAGGCTCCCGACTGCCTATGACCCGAATAGGCAGTGTATTCGCTGCATAGAGTATTTCTTCAGGTACATAGATACAAAAATAACCAGCAACTTTGCCACTGTGTTTGGTT
>JACVQG010000217.1 GCA_015661045.1 Dehalococcoidia bacterium
TCATCGGCCCGGAACGCCTAGGCATCCACCGTGCGCCCTTATTAACTTGTCTACCCCTCTCTCAGGACAAAATTCTCTTCTTTACTTACTTACTATATTCTTTTGTTAAGGTGCCGTCTGGGAGGTTAGTTGCTAGAGATTGGATGTTTGTTTGCGCGGGCACGGCATGCCGTGCCCCTACTACCTCTTGACAGACACAAAAAAAGGCCCCGACCTATCGGGACCGCTATTAGTCTGCCGGTTCCTCCCAGGTCTATATCATGGATTGAACAAACTTAATATTATCCACATCCTGAAGAATTATACATCCCATTTATTTCAGCGTCAAGGCCCTGCCTGGCAGCTATACCCTGCTGAAAAGGATGCTTTATGGCTCGCATTTCTGTAACCAGGTCCGCCCTCTGGATAATTTCCTGAGGGGCGTTCCGTCCAGTCAATACTAACTCCGTAGCTTCAGATTTCTTATCTATAAGCTCCAGAATATTTTCCAGTGTAACCAAACCCAGATTTAAGGCCACGAATATTTCATCCAGAATTACTAAGTCATATTTTCCGCTCAATAAAGCTTCCTCTGCGCGTGACATAGATTCTCTCACGCTCGATTCCAGTGCTTCTCTGGGCTGACTGAAGCTATCGCCTTGATTTAATTTTACCAGTTCAAAGGGATGGTATCTGTCTACATATCGATGTTCCCCCGATAGCCTTCCCTTAACAAACTGGATAAAAAGCACGCGCAGTCCCTGGCCTGTAGCCCTTATCGCCAACCCCAGTGCAGCGGTAGTCTTACCCTTGCCATCCCCGGTATATACCTGGATGAGTCCCTTACGGACCTGTTGGTTATTGGCCATTTCTTAATGCCTTTTTAACATAAAACGAAATAAATATTTGCATATGCGAGGCGGGGAAATTCTAAATACGCATCTCTAAATCCTAACCCGGACAAGTCCGGAACCAATAAGTAGAGACACGGCATGCCGTGTCTCTACTGGGGATACGGAATGCACAGAGAAAATTAAGAACCTCATCGCCATTCGCGTTCTCTGTGGTGAAAAAAGTCTTGCCATTTTTGCGCATGATATTATTCTTAAGGGATTATTCAGGATTTAAGGTTTAACTCCTTTAACACGGCAACCAATCTTTTGTTTTCCTTCGGAGTACGGGGGGCAATACGCACATACTCCCGCAGGCCGAAGGAAGTACAGTCCCGGACCAGTATCTTTTGCTGCAATAACCGCTCGCGAAATTGCCGGGCGTTGCCTGCTTTTACGAGGAAGAAGTTGGCCTGGGTTGGAACAGTTTGAAGGTACAGGTGTCCGATTTTAGCCATAAGGGCATCCCTTTCCCATCGTAGTTTTTTCAACGAAATATCAAGAAATTCTGCATCCTTGAGGGCTAAGACGCCTGCCTTTAAGGCTATGGCATTGACATTCCACGGCGGCATGGCCCGACGGAGGTTGGTAATTATTTCGGGATTGGCCATCGCATAACCCAGGCGTAAGCCGGGGAGGGTGTAATCCTTAGTCATAGAGCGCAAAACCAACAGGTTATCCCGCCCTATTAAATCCTGAGACGGCCAGTCATTCTCCACGAAAGATACATAAGCCTCATCAACTATCACCAGACATTTGGAAGAGGCATCCAGGATAGCTTCCATTTCTTTACGTGATAAATATTGCCCTGTTGGGTTATTGGGATTGCTCAGGAAAAGACCTTTAGGTTTGTGTTTCCGGATAAGCTTTACCAGTTTATCCAATGGTAGGCGAAATCCATCCTCCGGCTTCACAATGAGATGAACTATTCTAGCGCCACACAGGCGGCTGGCTACCTCATATTCCCCGAAATCAGGTTTGATTATCACCACAGCGTCGTCAGGACTGAAATAGACCATAGCAGCCAATCGGATAAGCTCGGTGGAGCCATTGCCCACGGCCATATTTTGTGGACTGATTCCTAGCTTTTGGGATAACGCCAAGCGTAATTCAGTTGCCTCTGTATCGGGATATTTATCTATAACAGCTTTTGTAAGGCCGTTGCGAATAGATGACGGTGGGCCAAAGGGATTGGAGCAAACAGAGAAATCAATAACTTCTTCAGGAACCAGCCCCAGGCGCTCCATCTCTGCATAGTCCGGAGAGCCGTGAGTGGCTGGAACCAGCTTGGTAAGCTCTTTTCTAGGGGAAATAGGCATGGCGCACTCCTGCAATTGCCAGACATATGATAAACCAGATCCCAGCAGTTATCAGCGTCAGGTAAACCGAACCTTTGATATCCAGCGGGATAGGCTGTCTCTGCCCACCCCCCAGCTTATAGAATCCCTCTTTTTCCAACTGGACATTCATTGCGCCAGCCATAGCGCTCATAGGCCAGCCGGCATTAGGGCTTTCGGTCTGGCCATTATCCCGGTAAAGGATTCGCCAGGCATTGACTCCATTCTTTCTTCCGGTTAGAAAAGCTGAAGCAACGATTAACAGGGCAGTCAACCGGGCAGGGATGTAGTTCAGGGCATCATCCAGCCGGGCAGCAGCTTTGCCTAGATATTCGTACTGGCCGTGGTAGCCAATCATGGCGTCCAGAGTGTTAACAACGCGGTAGGCGATGGCTCCGGGGACTCCCATGATAAGAAAGTAGAAAAGGGGAGCGATAAAACTATCTGTGACGTTCTCTGCCACAGATTCTATAGCCGCCGATACCATATGAGGTTTATCCAGAGAGCTTGTGTCCCGGCTGACTAAAGAGCGCAGATTTAATCTGGCATCGTCTATTTTATCAACTTCCAACAATGATTTTATTTTCATTGCTGATTGAACGAGGAAACGTAAGGAGAAAGATATTTTAAGTAATACTCCACCCGCTATCATGTAAACAACAGGTGATACCGTCCATGCGTAGTTCAGAAACCAGTAAACTGGCAAAGCAAAGAGCAACACATCTAATATGACGATACCAACTCCACAGATAAACTGAGCTACTTTGCCAGTTTGTGGAGCAACCCTTTCTTCCAGGGAAATCAGCTTACCCAGCCAGGCTACGGGATGGAGTTTATTAGGCGGCTCTCCCATAATCCAGTCTAAGATGATGGCTATTGTCAGCATAGATTCATCGCACAGCTATTTAATCAAGATGCGGACTGGCTTCGGAGACGCCAGCTTCGGCGAAGGTGGCCATCTCGGCTAATACCCTGACAGCGCACTCAGCCATGAAAATACCCAGCGTAGCGCCGGTCCCTTCTCCCAATCTCAGGTTCAGGTCGAGAAGCGGCTTTAACCTGAGATGTTTCAGCATTGCTTTATGTCCTGGCTCCACAGACATATGGGAAGCTATGATATAGTCCCTGGCCCGTGACGAAAGTCCGCAGGCAATTAGCGCCGCCGCTCCGGAGATAAAACCGTCTATTACTACGGGAATGCGGTAATGAGCTGCGCCCAGGATAACGCCAGCCAGGCCGCCAATTTCAAACCCGCCCACTTTGGTTAGAACATCCAGGGCATCCTTTGAGTCAGGCTGGTTTACTGCCAGGCCCTGTTCAATTACTTTTATCTTGTGGGCATGTTGCTGGTCGTTTATACCAGTTCCCCTACCCGTAATTTTGGCTACCGGTTGTCCGGTTATAGCTGCACAGATAGCGCTGCTGGGGGTTGTATTGCCGATGCCCATGTCGCCCGTGCCCACAATATCAAGTCCTTTAGCCAGTTCGGATTCAACTATCTCGATGCCGGTCTGGATGGACTGAATGGCCTGCTCCCGGGTCATTGCCGGCCCGGTAGCCAGGTTGTTCGTTCCTGGGGCAACTTTTCTGGATATTAGTTGTGGGTGCGATTCCAGTGGAGCAGCTATCCCCATATCTACTATCACCACCCGTGCCCCGGTCTGACGGGCCAGAACGTTTATGCCTGCTCCGCCACGCAGGAAGTTATACACCATCTGAGGTGTAACCTCTTGAGGATAGGCGCTGACCCCGTAGGCCACTACGCCGTGGTCGCCAGCCATGGTTATAACGATGAGGCCACTACACCGTGGTCGCCAGCCATGGTTATAACAACCTTGTTCTTCATGGATGGTAAGACCTCACCGCGGATTCCTGCTATCTGGACTGAAAGCTCCTCCAGACGGCCCAGACTCCCCTGGGGCTTGGTCAACTGGTCTTGCCTGGCTCTGGCGGCCTGCATAGCTTTTTTATCGAGTGGCCGGATATTTCCCAGAAACTCACTCAGGTTCTTCTCCATTGTTCACTACTCCATTATTAAAATTCCGGGTTATTTCCCCTTTTGGAAGCTGCGGACGAGCACGAGTATAGTAAATATAAAACCCAGGCTGAAAGAAACGACTAAGATCCAGCCTGTGTAGGTTATTAACATCGTTATCATATTGACAGTCCCCGGGGCTAGGAAACCAGTCATATCTTTAACAAAACCACGTAAAAGTAAAGCGACAACACCTATAGCTATGAACAAGATATCGAGTATGGCATTGAAAAATCCCAGGGACCTGATCAACTTTACCATGTGACCCCTCCTTGTATTGAAATGTCTGAATAATCTTAGATAAGCTCTCGGGTTGACATTTTCCCCTGACAAATAAAAAAACTTGCGTGGCGAAATTTCGAATACCTATCTATTGTTTTGGCCTTTTGCTATTTCTTTATTGTATATTTGTCAATCAGGTATAAGAAACTTGAAGCCCCTTGAGTGTCAGCCTCAATAGAAACCTCATTCCACCCGATTGTTGCCGGGAATAGACAAAACAAAGTTGCCCTAATGCCCTAGGGGACAGACCACTAAG
>JACVQG010000218.1 GCA_015661045.1 Dehalococcoidia bacterium
AGCTATAGAAGGGATTAAGAAAGGCATTGAGCCAACGCCCGATCTGGAAACCATGCCTCCTGAAGATTGGGCTGAAATTCAGAAATTGGAGGCCGAAGCTGAGGCCGAAATAGAGGCTGAGCCGGCAATTGAAGAGCAAGAGGCAATTGACGACCCTGTACGCCTTTACCTCAGGGAGATTGGGCGAGTGCCTCTCCTTAAGGCAGCCGAGGAAAAAATACTGGCCAAGCAAATGGAAGAAGGGCGTTATCTGAAACGTCTCAAGGATAAGAGCTTTCAGGAGCACGGTAGACCACCCGCGCCAACTGAAATCGCCCATAGCTTGTTAGTACACCTGGTCCAATATATTTATCTGGTACAACCTCTGCAAAAACACTTAGATATAGCTCGGACTAGCTGCATATTACGTATTCTGCTTGATTCCAAAATGCGCCAGGCTATCGATGGGGGAATAGACCCGGAATTAATACAAGCCCTTGCAACAGAACTGGAGAAAACCCCTCAAGAAATAGTGGATGGTCTACTAAATCTATCTATGTCCAGTCGAATACTGAGCCCTGATTTAATATTGGCTCTGGAAGGCACAGACCTGGAGTCAGCGGACCCTGAAAATATTGACAAAATAAAGTCAGTTGTCAACTCCCGTGCAAGAGAATATGAGAGCTATATATCCAAGATTGAGCGGGACGCAGCAAAGGCAGAGCGGCTCTTGACCGAGGCAAACCTGCGGTTAGTGGTCAGTGTGGCTAAAAAACATATGGGGCGTGGCATGTCACTGCTGGACTTAGTTCAGGAAGGAAATATCGGCCTTATCCGGGCAGTGGAAAAATTCGAATACAGGAAGGGTTTTAAGTTCAGCACCTACGCCACCTGGTGGATTCGCCAGGCCATTACCAGAGCAATTGCCGACCAAGCAAGAACAATCCGTATCCCCGTTCACATGGTAGAGACCATTAATAAACTCTCACGAGTCAGCCGCCGCCTTGTTCAGGAGAATGGACGGGAACCTACTAACGAAGAACTGGGGCAGGGTATGGAAATCCCCGTAGAAAAGGTCAGGGAAATACTTAAGGTATCTATGCAGCCTATCTCCTTAGAAACACCAATCGGAGAAGAGGCAGACAGCCATTTGGGTGATTTCATTGAAGACCGTATCGCCCCGGCTCCGGCCGATGCCGCCTCTTCTCAGCTCCTCAAGGAGCAACTGGATGAGGTTCTGGCTACACTCAATGACAGGGAGCAGAAGGTACTAAGACTCCGTTTCGGCTTAGAAGATGGGCGAAGCCGTACTTTAGAAGAAGTTGGCAAAGTATTTAATGTAACCCGCGAGCGAATAAGGCAGATTGAAGCTAAGGCCCTTAGAAAGCTACGCCATCCCAGCCGTAGCCGCCGTCTTAAAGACTATCTGGAGTAGCCTTTAAAAGCCTTGTGAATACCTGCTTTTATTTGTTTTCTTCCTGAAAAATACCCTGATAACTGCACAATCGTCAGGAATGTGTGACAGCTAAACTGCCGGTTCACCCCCACATGCGTGGGGAATACTGATATTGGGACGGCTTTGACAGACTACGTTTTAGGTTTGCTCGAATCCGGTTACGGTTCCGGTTCCGCGGCGATAGGCTTGCGGCCCGACGGTTGAAAATCACGCAGAAGCGAAAAACGCTACGGGGTCGTTGAAAAATCT
Organism: Dehalococcoidia bacterium; assembly: GCA_015661045.1. Taxonomy (GTDB): domain Bacteria; phylum Chloroflexota; class Dehalococcoidia; order JACVQG01; family JACVQG01; genus JACVQG01. Next base: position 1,685 of record JACVQG010000218.1, read on the forward strand.
GGGGATGACCGCTCAACATTGTTTCCACCCTACAGGATTCCCTTAGTTAAAAAACGATAACTTTTTTAACGTTAGCTGTTTCGACTCTTTTAGGCGTCGAACAAGTAGCGTTAAGCTCGCACCGCCAATAATCGCGTAGCTAGGAAATGCTATCAGCGTTTTATTTGTTGAACTGGCAATATCCCAGACAGTATGCAGCACAACAGTCAGCAGGAACACCCCCATAATGCTTGGGTTGAATAGTTTTCGGGACTGCTCACGCTGACGCCAGAGAGCAGCACACACCAGACCTGTCCAGGCGGCATGCCCTACAGGTGATAATAACCCACGTACCAGAAGTACTTCTTCCAATGTTCTCATGTCACCATGTGATTTGATGAAGGCAGCCATCCCGTAGCCCATTGTTTCTATCGCTGCAAAACCCATACCAGATGCAACTCCAAAAAGTAATCCATCTGTTTCCGAACGATAACGACCCCGAATATACACTGCTATTGGGAAGATGAGCTTGGCAACTTCCTCAATAACACTAATACCAAAAAGGTTAAGAAGGGGTATATTGAGCAGTGTTTCGTATTCAATAAATCCTGAAACGGTAACCCCGATAACACCTCCCACAATAAAGCACCCTACGACTGTGTCGAACGGTACATCCATATGTTTTACTTTATCCACGATGCGTTCCTGCCCGTAGAAGTAGACGACAAATGCTGCAGGCACAACGCAGGCACCCAGAAGAATGATCACGGGTATAAAATTAATGTTACCGGTGAACTTAAGCACTTGTTGGGTTCCAAAAAATAGTATTACTCCGCTGGAAAATACCTGAAACCACCTTCGATAAATGAATTGCAGGCTTGCAGGCATAATAATAACCTCCTACTGATGAGCTACTGATTTCGAAAGACAATTTATTTTGCTTTGTTTCGACATCCATTTTGCACTGTGACAGGTATTCTACGTCCTGATTTCAACTATGACAAGATATTGCATAGACTCATAATAAAAGATGCCAAAAAGGGTATTATATCCTCGTGGCAAGAGAACCGTATTGGACCCGGTCTCTCACATTTCACTGAGGCGAGTAAACCCGAAGGAATTCGAGGAAAGCGCCGGGAAACCCTATTGACGAGCAGTCTATATGACGGAGTAATTTCAGAGAGCAACAATTTTAACGGTATGATTTGCTGATGTGCCTACGGCCCACCTTTTACGAAGGGTTAGATATTCTGATCTGATGGGCAATGGAAGGCTATCCCCAAAATGTAAGAACTTGTTCTGTCTTCGCCTTTGTTCTTGTATAGGCCATATGCATAGTCGAGGAGCAGGATAGGGACAGAAGTACATATCCTCGTACTTGGAGCAATGCTGTCCTATGGTAGCTTTCTATACATTATCTAGATCTAGGTAGAACCCCGGGTGGTGAATACTCTCGCCACTGGCTTTTTGGTCATCCACCACCTACACTGCCTTCAGAATGACATTGGCTGCACGGCATAAAATTGCGTTGATGATGACATGAGTAGCAAAACTCCACATTTGCCTTCGGTACATCTTTTAATGATGCTACCGGTTGTGCATGTGGCTTGTGACAGTTCGCGCACTCAGGCACTCCCTTACCCGTGTTGTGTCGCTTACTTGAGGTCATATCTATCATAGTATGTGGATTTACTATGCTACCGCTACCATCCTGGATAGTGTAATTTGCTGAGGCTTGGACGACCTTCTCATATGGGCCGTGGCAGCTCAAACAGTAATCACTTGACACATTTGGAGCGGCTGGTGCTGAAGTTGACGATGGCGCTGCAGTCGCTGTCGGTAGCGTTGGTGATGGTTCTTGGGAGGTTGCCCGCTGGGCGCAGCCGGCCAAGGCCAGGGCGAAAACTATCAGAAGGCCAATCGCCAGCCAGTGAAGTCTTATCGCTGTAATTTTAGCGTGAAGAAACGCCAATCCCAGCTTGTCCGTTTTTCTGTGCATAATTCCTCATTAAAGCAGGGTAAGATCCCAGATCTCTTCGTGTGCTTACCCAAATTTAGTTGAACTTATCCGGATTCATCAGGAACAGGAGCGGCCAAAAGC
>JACVQG010000015.1 GCA_015661045.1 Dehalococcoidia bacterium
TAAGAAAGCCGCCGAAAGTAAACTACACTTCCATTGAAAGTTTAGCTTGATACTGATATGGATGAACATCGCCTCGTTGATGCAAATAACATTGAAACCAAACCCTTTGGTCCTCCATTTTCCTCTTTTGCCTATGTAGATAAACAATATAGTTCAGAAAACTCTGCCATTCGACGCCTTTTTTCCCTTGCCCGTTCACATTCTGCGCGTACTTTGATGATTGAGAAAATTGAGCCAGCGGGGATAATCTTGGACGAGAATGAGGAAATTAAAAACTATTTTCCTAATAACTATATGATGACAGGCTTACATAGGGTCAGCTTCTGGAAGTCTAACTTTAAGGTACCAGACGAGCGCGTTTGTAATGCACAAACTTGTGTGGGTTATGCAGTATTAAAAAAAGACAAGGTAATTTCCAAGAATTTAAACGAATGGCACGTATTTGAAGCTGTATTTCGGAAATATCAGCATAAACATAACTGCGTTCCGAATTCAATGCAGTATAAAGTAAAGTTGGGTGGAATCGTAATCAACTTAAAAGGTTTATTATATGCCCAACAAAACACATTGAATAAGGCTTGCGCGCAGGTTGCCCTGCGAAGTGTACTTTCAAGAATAGTAAAAGGGGATGTTTCGTACAAACGGATTAATGATCTTGCCCAACAGGTATCGCCCCGGACATTTAATCCGGCGGATGGATTAGATGCTATACAAATCCGCGCCGTACTAACAGGCTTTGGAATTGGGTTCCTGGACTTTGATTATACGCAGTATGACGACCCCAATGAACGTGCTCGGGAACGTGAATCTAACCCATACCAGAAATATATATATTCAGGTGTAGAGTCAGGGATAGGAGCTCTCCTTGGATTCCGTTTAACCGGACCAGCAATCAAAGGCGATTTATGTCACATAATCCCATTCTATGGTCATACATTCAATAAGGACACCTGGGCACCGGAAGCTGATATAACTTACTTCCGGGTCGGTGAAAATTTACGTTATGTTTCAAGTGAGAACTGGACGAGCAGTTTCTTGGGGCATGACGATAATTTCGGGCCAAACTTCTGTGTTCCACGATTATATATACCTAGAGATTCGGTCGACTATGTTGTTGAGTTGTTGAAACCGAAAGCTGTATTTGGAGGGGCCCAAGCCGAAGCCTTAGCTCTTAATTTCCTTTATTCTGTTCTTAATAAGATAGGCCCTTCTAAAAACGCTTGGTTGCAGCGCTTGGCATATTATGCCAATCCTTCTGTCCAGCTTGTTGTATTACGAGCTATAGCTGTTAATCGTGACAAATATATTCGCCATCTGTCTAACGAAACAGATTGGAGCCAAAATTCAGAAGACACAGAAATAATCACTATTCTTAAACAATTTTTACCGAAGACACTATGGGTCATCGAAATATCTATTCCACAACTATTTCCTGCCAATGAGAGAAAGCTTGGCGAAATTGTATTAAATGGCGAGTGCGAGCTTGGTTCTGATAATAGTGTAAAAAACTCCCTTTTCCTTCTTGCTAGGCTACCATGCTTTTATTTCTTTGAATATTCTAAAAAGAAGAAACTAGATTTTCTTCGTGTTCCAAGTAAGTTGACATCGCATTTTCCAGTCATCCGGTTAAAGTAACAACTTGTGTTGTCCTTATTTAACCATTACCTATTAATTAAATTAGACCATAGGCGACCATAAAAACCCAGTGTCATATATTATCCCCCAAATTCCTTAAAGAATGCTACCTTAACTGTTTTGTTGCACACCCCCAACAATTACCCCCACTTTATTTGAGTGCATACACCCCGATTAATTGGTGGTAACCATCTTCATTAGCCCTCCAGAGCCATTATTATTGAGATGGGCATACTCTATAGAGATTTATTTTCTACTTTAAGATTAAACTATTTTGACTTGACCGAAGAGGTGGGGTAAATGCGTATTTCAGGAGGGGTTGATGATCCAGAGAATTGGAGTATTGACCAGTGGGGGCGATGCCCCGGGCATGAATGCCTGTATCCGGGCAGTGGTCAGGGCCGCCCTGGATTACGGGCTGGAAGTGGTTGGTATCAGGAGGGGTTACCACGGCCTGGTAGACAAGGATATGGTAAAGCTGAACCGGCGCCAGGTGGCTGGAATCATCCACCGGGGCGGCACTATCCTGGAAAGCTCCCGCTGTGAGGAATTCAAAACGCCGGAGGGACGGGCGAAAGCAATTGAAATTATGAAACAGGAGGGCATCGAGGCCCTGGTTGTGATAGGCGGCGAAGGCTCTTTTAAGGGAGCTTCAGCGCTCTCAGAAGAGAGTGAAATTAAGGTTGTCGGTATCCCCGGAACCATAGACAATGATATTGCCGGTACTGACTATACCATCGGCTTCGATACCGCCGTAAACACCGCTATAGAAGCTATAGACCGCATCCGTGATACTGCGGAGTCGTTGAAACGGGTGTTTTTCGTCGAGGTTATGGGACGACGGAGCGGCAGCATTGCACTGGAAGTAGGCATTGCCGCCGGCGCTGAGGAGACGTTGTTACCCGAGTTCCCGGGCAGTATAGAAGGTTTGTGCCATAAATTAAAAGAGAGTTTTAAACGAGGCAAGAGGAGCAGTATCGTTATCGTCGCCGAGGGGAATGGGGGTGGTGGCACTGTTGAAATAGCCCATATGGTTGGGAAACGTCTGGGAGTGGACTGCCGTGTGTGTGTTCTGGGGGCAACAAAAATGGGTGTGGCTGGTGTGGAAGCGCTGCTTCAGGGCCGCGATGGAAATATGATTGGCGAGGCAAAGGGCCAAATAGTCCACGTGCCTTTGCATCTAACATCTAAGCTGGATAAAGGGCTTAGCCAGGATTCTCTGGCTTTACTTCGTGTTATGGCATTTTAGTAAATGGAGGAAATGAGATAATGACCAGAATCCTCCCTGTTGGCAATGGCGATATGCTGGCCAATTTTGACATGGATTATAACCTGAGGGATATCTATTATCCAACTGCAGGAGGGGAGAATCACGGCTCTCTCGGCAGATTCGGGATCTTTGTTGACAACAAATTTAGCTGGCTCTCAGAACCCTGCTGGCGTAAACGGCTCGATTATGAGCCGTCAACTCTGGTGACGTTCGTTGAGGCGGATGACCCTGGTTTGGAGATCCGTATTCTTTCCCAGGATATGGTGGATGTAGGCCGCCCGGTGTATTTAAAAAAGGTTGTCTTTCAGAACAGGTCAAACAGGCGTCGGGTACTTAAGGCTTTTTTCCATTGTAATCTCAATATTTCGGGCTATCACATCGGGAACACCCTCTATTATTCACCTGCCTTGCGGAGCCTTATTCAATATAGAGGGCGGATATACTTTCTGCTAAATGGTTCTGCGGGTGGCGAAATCGGATTAAACGAATTTGCCACCGGTATTAAAGGACGGAATGGCGCCAAGGGTACGTGGTGCGATGCAGAGGACGGTGCGCTAAGCGGGAATGCCACTGCCCATGGTGACGTAGACGGGGTGGGCGCCCTCAGCGTGGAGTTACCTCCCGGAGGGGAGGCAGTCACCTATTGGTGGCTGGTGGCCGGACAAAACTATAAAGAAGTGGCGGAATTAAACCAGTTGATTTCCCTCCGCACTCCCGAGTCTTTTCTGGAACGCACCAGGACCTACTGGAGGACCTGGGTCAATAAAAATGATGAAGATTTTGGCGATCTGGATGACCAATTAGTCGAGCTTTACAGGCGGAGCCTGCTGGTATTACGGACGAACACGGACAACAGAGGCGGGATCCTGGCAGCTAACGATACTGACGTGACTGCGTATAACGACGATAACTATAGCTATGTCTGGCCCCGGGATGGGGCGTTAGCTGCCATCGCCTCGAGCAACGCCGGGTTTCCCGCTCAGGCTCAAAAATTCTTTAATTTTTGTTCGGATGCCCTTACCGAGGAGGGGTTCCTTTTTCACCGGTATAATCCCGACGGCTCTATGGGAAGTAGCTGGCATACCTGGATAGATGACGAGGGGAATTATATTTTGCCTATTCAGGAAGATGAGACAGCGCTGGTACTAGTTGCACTCTGGCATTATTTCCGCAAATTCAAAGATATTGATTTAGTCCAGTCTCTTTACAGTCCTCTGGTGAAACCGGCGGCAGCTTTCCTGGTCCGGTTCCGTGAACCTTTTACGGGCCTGCCCCAGCCTTCCTATGATCTATGGGAGGAGAGACGGGGAATTTCTGCTTATACCGTATCATCAGTTTGGGCCGGACTCCAGGCTGCCGCCGGCCTGGCCCAGGCGTTGGGCGATTGCTCGACCTTTACGGTGTACAGGAAAGTAGCTGAGGAGATTAAAGAAGCAGCTCAAAAATACCTTTATAATCCAGGGTTAAAGCGATTTATCAGGATGCTCGTGGTGGACTCAAAGGGGCACATAGAGATAGACCCAACTGCGGATAGCAGCCTCTACGGGTTATTCTATTTTGATATGTTTCAGGCGAGAGATCCCCGCATCATCCAGACAATGCAATATCTGGAAGAACGTTTATGGTGCCCGGAGTGTGGCGGTATAGCCCGTTATGAAGGAGACCCATATCTAAGGGTTTCCAATGGGCCTAATACGCCTGTTGGCAATCCCTGGATTGTGTGCACTTTATGGCTGGCTCAATGGTATATCGGGATGGCGGAGTCTCTACCAGAGCTTGAGAAAGCCAGGCAGCTTCTGGAGTGGACATACCAGCAGGCGTTGCCCGGAGGTATTCTGCCGGAACAGATAAATCCCTTTAACCAGGGGCCTATAGGCGCTTCTCCGCTGACCTGGAGTCATGCGACCTATGCCCTGGCTGTGCTGGAATACGGGGCCAGATATAAAGCCCTTACCCGCGGGTTATCGTTATATCAGAACCACTATTTTGCCCAGGAGCTGAGCTGTGTCTGAATTTGCCTCTGAGTATGTGGCAAACGGAGAAGCAAAAACAAACCCCATCATTTTTGATGGGGTTTGTTTTTGCTTCTATATAATTACACGGAGAAAACTCAGGGTTTTTGCATTGTTATTCCAGGAAAGGCTGAAATAAAGTCGGGTTAGGAAACCCGACCTACGGTGGTTAACATATTTTCATCCTTCGCGGTGCTCAGTGCAACTGGGCATGGGGGATTCCCTCGAAAATAAAGGTTTCTCATGTCATCCTGGAGGAGTCACGAGTTATCGGGACGACGAAGGATCTCAGGGCGGCAGTTTTTTTTACAGTTGACTTGCCCCACCCTGAGATGCTTCGCTGCACTCCAGCATGACAAATGGTGTGGCCTTTTCCACGTAGGATTCTCTAACGATGCAAAGACCCGCTGGGAAACGTATTTGTGCTTGACAGTATCATATACAATTAGCTAAAATAATTCGTCAAAGGGAGTAGAAACATGTTCTTTTTTGACCCTTTATATTTTTTGTTTGCTTTGCCGCCTCTAATTGTAATGATTTACGCCCAGATTAAAGTTCGCTCCACCTATAAAAAATTCTCGCAAGTTAAAAACCTGAGGGGAGTCACCGGTTTGGAGGTCGCCAAGACATTGCTTTATTCTCAGGGGTTAAGCCACGTGAAAATCGAAAGGTCCGAGGGGATGCTCACCGACCACTATGATCCGAGGGGTAAGGTATTACGGTTCTCTCCCGATGTATATAATAGCGCCTCGGTGGCATCCCTGGGCATCGTAGCCCATGAAATAGGCCATGCCATGCAAGACCATACCAAATTTATCCCTATGACGGTTCGCAGCTTTCTGGTGATACCGGCAAACATAGGAACCTATGCTGGATATGTATTTTTTATACTGGGTATGATCATCAGTAGACCTGAGTTAGTGTGGGTAGGAGTAGCCCTGTTCGGCGCTACGGTGCTTTTTTCTCTGGTTACCTTACCGGTAGAATTGGACGCCAGCCACCGGGCCAGGAAGATGTTGTTAAGCCAGGGTCTGGTAGCACAAGCCGAATATAACGGCGCCAGTGCGGTACTTTCGGCAGCAGCGCTAACCTATGTAGCCTCATTGTTACAGGCTGTAGCTAATCTGCTTTACTATGTGGTAGTCGCTTTAGGTATGGGCCGGCGGGACTGATCTAAGGTTATTCTTTTAATTTGCCACATGCTTATTATGGGCAAAATTGCTGCTAAGATAAGGCCGGTTAACTTGCCTGAGATATTATCATAAATGGAAATTTATTTCCAGCCAAAAAGCCTACATTTTTTAGAGCGCACTCTATCTACAGGGTTAAAAAACCAACGCAAAACTCCCAAAAAATCAATATTGATCCATGCTGTTTAACCTGATATTTACAATGGTATTTCCCCTCCACTGTTTTTCGCCACTTGACAAAACTTTGGCTATTGGTTACAATTTCTCCAATTTAAGCTTTGTCTATAATATCTAATAAATGAGATAATAGCTATAAATATACTTGGAAAATAAAGGTGCTTGAGGGAGAAAAGAAAAATGCCTAGTGTAAAAGTTAAGGACCTCAAAAAGCTATTTGGTAAGATGAAAGCTGTGGATGGTATATCCTTTGAAGTTAAGGATGGAGAACTTCTTACTCTGTTGGGCCCTAGCGGGTGCGGTAAGACCACTACCTTAAGACTGATTGCTGGTCTGGAGCGGCCTGACGGAGGAGAAATATCTGTTGGCAACAAGGTAATGAGCTCCGAGGAGAAAAAGGTGTTCACACCCCCGGAGAAGCGAGGCATGGGAATGGTGTTCCAGTCCTACGCCGTGTGGCCTCACATGACTGTGGGTGAGAATGTGGCCTATCCCTTGGCCTTACGCCATGTGCCTAAGGATGTACAAAAGGAGAAGGTTAAGTCAGCTCTGGAGCTTGTCGGCCTGGGTGGCCTGGAGAACAGGCCAGGGACACTCCTCAGCGGCGGCCAGCAGCAAAGGGTAGCTTTGGCTCGTGCCCTTGTTTTTGAGCCTGAAATTCTTCTCCTGGATGAGCCACTATCTAACCTGGATGCTAAATTACGTGAAACCATGAGACTCGAACTAAAATCCTTGCAGCAACGCATTGGCGTTACCTCTGTTTATGTGACACATGACCAGGCCGAGGCTATGGTGCTCTCCGACCGCATGTTAGTGATGAACCAGGGCCATATTGAGCAAGAAGGCAACCCGAGGGATATTTACGATAGGCCCAAGACTCAGTTCGTTATGGATTTTATCGGCCAGGTGAACTACATAGAGGGGAAAGTGGAAGATGTAGCCTCAGATAAGACTCTGGTAAAGGCGCTGTCATCGGTAGGTAATACCCCGCTCCAATGCACCCGCCTGGAAACTACCAAACGTGGGGAAGATGTGTTGCTTTGCATACGGCCACAGGATATGGCAATATACAAGGATAAACCATCCAACAAAGCCAATGTCTGGCAGTGCACGGTAAAGATAGCTGCCTATATGGGTGACCATATAGAATATGAGCTTATCCACGGCGACCAAAAACTAAAGGTTTCCGGCCCAGGTTCTTTACCGTTTAAGGTCGGGGATAGTGTATATGTAGAGTTGGCGCCTGAAGGTATAAAGGTGTGGCAACGCCAGAAAAAATCCTAGATCTGGAGTGGGGTTGGGCAGGCGCTCCAGTTCAATTTAATGGACAGGTTCGCACCCGGTTGTAGGCTAAAGGGATAAAGTAGAAGTAAACAACTTGCCTGGTAAGTTTTTTCCAGGCCAGCTTCGCTATTTGATATAGTCTCCACCGGAAACCACCATAGTCTGGCAGGCGGATTGGTGTTAAGACCTAATTCAATATTGAGATAGCGGTTCCCTAGATATACTTCGGCTATGGAATCCTCTTGAAATGTAGTATCAAGACGATCTGTCTTACCGTTGCCCAACTTGTAATAAGCTTGGGGATTGTGTCCTCCTCCCAAAAGGTTGAAGTTCCATTCCGAGCCAAAAAGCCCCGATGAAGGGTTTGTCCCTGTGTTCGTCAGGGTGTATGTAACCTCAAATCCTCCTAGTGAGTTACCATCAAGCGTAACCTTCAAGGCCTTTTCCAGCCGCAAAGCGGTTTTATCATATAACTGCCCCTCCCGCTTCAGGTTAAGAACGAGAGACTGCCCGTCGGGTTTCAGGTCTTTTTCATAGGCTAAACTCGCCCAGGTTTCAGCTTCTTGATATTGCCCCGAGGTAAAGTCGTCCAGGGTAATGTCCAATGGCAAGATATGCTCTATAAAGCTGACTCTGGGGTACTTGTCATAGCTAAAAACAGGGGGCAGTTCTGTCCTCTGACGCAATCCATCATGGATATTCTTTATGGCTGCATTGCCATCATTACCCTTGCTGGACAATTTTTCCTGCATCATCAAATGGTAAGCCTCCGGACGGCGGGCCAACGTGCTAAGAAGGTTATATCCCGGAATACGCAGGTCCCATTCCACCAGGCTACCGCCGTGTGACGGCTTAAACCATAAAGCCTGGTTTTCTGTTTCTATCACCACTTCGGGATGGCCATCAAAGTCCATATCGGCCATTTCCCAGTGGAGCCAGGGATGAGGGCCATGTAACATCTGGTTGGCCTGATACTCGGCTTTAACAAGGTGGCGGAAATTGGCTGCCCTTATGTCTGCCAGATACAAGCCGCCGAATACGCCGTGCCAATAAGGACAATTGCATTGAGCCTGCCATAGCTCGGATTGACCGCAATCAAAGGATGGCTGAGCCGCGTCCCGCTGTTTTTTTGCTATAGCCCGGTACACCTTTTGGTGTGCCCACAGCATCCTTTTATGCATCCAGTTAGCTTCCGGGTATTTCACCAGAAAATGGCGCCAGAAGCCTCCTTTCAGATAGTCCAGCACATCCTGGCGGCCATCCGCTTCCAACCTATGTTTCAAGTTAGTAAAATGATATGATTTACCGGCTGGCAGCGCCCACTCCAGCATCTCATCGTAGGAAGCACAGGGTAAATACACTCGTCCAACGGGTGGAAATTGCCGGGCGAATTCGCCCAGAGGGATAAGGTGCAGCCACTGGCTATTCTCCTCCAGGGCTGAAAAGAAAGATTCCATCCATCCCTTTTGCCAGCAATGCTCGAAGGTCTGTGGCCAGACCCCGAATTTTTCGCCGTCATCGCCCATTACGGCGATTTTTGTGCCTGATTCGTCGGCAAGCTCCTTGAGGAGAGCTATTACTTCAGATACCTCCCGCCACGGTATGAAATAGCGCAAACGCTTAAGGCTGGGAAAGATTTTTAAACTATATCCCTGCTCTTCGGTGATGTAATAGCCCAGTAACTCCTTTTCTTCGAGACCCACCATTTTAAAATGTGTATCATCCACCAGTGTCCATTCGATACCGGCCTCGGCTAATGGTTTGGCAAGGTAAGGTTCCCATACCCTCTCTGCCAGCCAGAGCCCCGTGGGATGGACGGAAAACCTTTCCTTGATAAAGGTATTCATCCGGGAAATCTGGCCTTCTTTATCCGCATCGGGGATTGCAGGAAGAATTGGTTCGTAATAACCGCCAGTCATCAATTCCACCTGGCCACGGGAACGGAGGGATGCCAGGCGGGTAAGGAAATCGCTGTGATTATCTATTAGCCAGTCCCAAAGAGGTCCGGTGTAATGTAACGACAACCGTATAGCCGGATGAGTCTCCAGGAGTTGCACGAGAGGCAAATAGGCCATTTCATACGCTTGCTGAAAAACTGAAGGAAAATTGCCTACTGGCTGGTGGTTATGTAGCGCCAGACTTAAATAAATCTGTTTCACTATCTAATCCCACATAAGTCTTTCGCGGATTTTGGTGCGGATGTCCCGGGTGATTATTACCTGGTAATAGGCATTCCGCTTATCCTCTTCAGAACAGCCGCTCAGCTTTATCGCACGGAAGGCATTAAGTATAACCTCTTCCTGTTGCACAAGTCCGTGGCTTACCATGTTAATATCCCACCACGGCTTTTTGCTTGCCCACCAGAACTGACAACTATGCAAGGACGGATCGAAGAGGCCCCTGGCTATATTTGCAAACTGCTGGCTTTGCGGGTTATCAGCCAGTCTAAGGGACTTCTCTAACAGGCCATGGCAGAGGGATTGGTGTTCCCATTGCATCTGGTGTACAACATTATCTTTGTCCTGCCATAGCGGGAAAGGATTATTATGGTCTAAATCCTGCTGGGACGTACTCCAGGAGGAGGTCCGGGGCTGAACAACGGGACCTCTGGGGAAAAGGTCCAAAAGCTGGCTTATAGTTACGATTTCAATGTCGTTAGCTTTACTTCCAAAGCTAAAAAGCCCGAGGTGCTGCTCGGCAACGGGTTTCTGAACGGGTAGGTTATCAAACATTGTACCGCCAGGCTCCAGTGCTTCATAAACCTCAGCCAAAAAGAGTTTTTCCCAGTTCTGAATATGATGCCCGAAGGTTTCTGCATCCATAGCAGTTATCACATAAATATTTCCCTGCCCATTATGCAACTGCTTAAGATGCTGAATGAAACCGGCGCCATTTATACTCTGGAAACTTATTTTATTGCTGAGGATATCGTCCCGGAAAAGCACCGCCATTTTCTCCCCATCCGTCTCCACTTCATGGATAACATTCATAGGCCATTTTGAAGTGCAGGCTATCCCGCTTAAGATAATCCATTCATGGCCTGACTCTGCTATGGGAGGCAGAATATCGCGGCTATAGCTCATTTCAGGCGGAAAAAATCCCCTGGGTGAATAGACTTGGCCGAAAAAGTGCCTGTTGGTGAGATGATTGCGCCGTATTTGCCTTTCAGCTTCCTCCGCAGGTATAAGCGGAAGGATTGGGTGATATTTGCCGGAACCGGTGAATTCAATTTGCCCCCGGCGGGCTAGCTCTTGCAATCCTTTTATTACCGCCGACTGACCATGCTCCCAGAGCATTTCTGTTAGAACGGCGTTCATGTTAATAGTAGCCTTAGCGTACGGATAGCTTTGAAGGACTTTAATAAGCGGGCGGTAGGACTCATCGCAAACCTTTTTCAAAATATGGAACGTCTGAGTGGGAGGTTGATAAAAATGAAACAGCGGAGCCCAATATATCATATGGTTATTCCTTCCGGTGTGGTTTCAGGTTCAGTTTGCGAATCTAAATCGGAGAAACCAGGTAGCTGTGGGGATTGGGGTCCTTTAGCCTTTATAGACAGGCGACGCCGTCTCCATCCCAGGATTTCCAATAGGTCCCCTACGGCTATTTCGCCGTGGCTGGGATGGCTCATTACTATGTGGGGTTTTATGCGGTAACGGTTACGGCGACCTTCCCGGCGGCGCACAATGAATCCAGCGCTTTCCAGGTCATCGATTATTTTTCTTATGGACCTTTCGGTCAGGTTGACAGCTTCCGCCAACTCGCGAGCCGTGCTACGCGGGTGTTTGGATATGTAGCTAAGCACAAGACCGTGGTTGGTAATTAATTTCCAACCAGGCATTTTAAAAATCTCCTTTAAAAAATGTTGACAAAGGCATTTATCTATGCTATATTATGCGTGAATCAAAATTCACTATTTATATTAGGTTTACTGAATATTAACACAGGTTCGTAGTAGATTTCAAGAGGTAAGCAATAAAACAGTAATGAATACGGACGATTTCCCTTCAAGTAGTAAAAACCGTAGTAAGCGCTTATTAGAGGTGACTTAATTAGGCTGCCATTTTATGTCAAAATGGCAGCCTTTGTGTTTTAAGTAGAAAGGTATCAACGAGCACGAATATTTAGAAAAATCGTTATTGGAAGGAGGTGATAATCTTAATGTTCAAATCGAAGCCCCCGGCAAAGAAGCCCGCTCCCAAGAAATAAGCATATAAATATGTGACTGAGCTATAACACTGACATCATGAATAGTTTAAAAGGAGGTGATAACCTTAATGTTCAAATCGAAGCCCCCGGCAAAGCCCGCCCCAAAGAAATAAGAATACATAACTGAGCTTAAAGACTAAAACGGTGATTATTCTATAAGGAGGTAACTCTTAATGTTCAAGTCGAAGCCCCCCGCAAAGCCCGCCCCAAAGAAATAGGTTAACTTAACCAGGCGGAAACCGCAAAGAGAATTAAGGGAAGGGCCACGAATCCGTGGCCCTTCCCTTATATTATGCTTTAAACTAGAGGATTTATATGTGGATTACTCTGGGCATCTCTATATTGACACTGGGGCTGGTTTTAACCCGGCCCAGACCCCTGAACGAAGCAACTGCTGCCGCTATCGGAGCTGTCCTTATGGTAGTTCTTCAGCGGGTTAGCCTGCCCCAAACACTGGATGTGCTACAGGCTAATATTAACGTGTTGCTCTTTTTCCTCGGGCTTATGGCAATCAGCGCCGTGGCCGAGCAAGCAGGTATTTTTGAGTGGGGCGCACAATTTGCAGTAAGATTTGCCGGTAGAAATGGGACCGGGTTAATTATAACGGTTATCATATTGGGCGCTATAGTTACTGCATTCCTGTCCAACGATGCCACAGCCCTGGTACTTACTCCGGTTGTATTTACACTGGTGTCCAAGTTGAAACTAAACCCGTTGCCCTATATGTTCGCGACGGCGTTTATTGCCAATACCGCCTCATTGCTACTCCCGGTCTCCAATCCGGTGAATCTGCTGGCAGTCGATGCTTTTAGCATCAGCCTTAAAGACTACTTACGTTACCTGTTTGTTCCCGGTCTGGCAGCAATATTGATTAATACCCTTCTTTTTATCGTTATATTTAAAAAAGATATTAAGGCGCGTTTTTCCATAGAAAACATCCAATCGTTTGAAAAACATGATAAATTATTCCGTTTCACGGGTATTGTTCTGGGAATCACAGCCGTGGCTTACCTGGCGCTCTCTCATTATGCACTTCCGCTATCTCTGGCTGCCATTGGGGGAGCTGTTATCCTCCTGAGCGGCGGCTTTGTGTGGAGACGACTGGACTGGAAAGGGGTAAGGTCACGGATTTCCTGGAGTATTCTGGTATTTATCTTCTGCTTGGCTGTAGTGGTGAGGGGACTTGAAAATTCCGGCGTAATCAGGGTTATGACCGAGACTCTGCTCCGCATGGCATCTGATTCAGGGTTAGCTATTATTTTATCGCTGGCATTTGGCACGGCATTGGGGTCTAACCTGATAAACAACTGGTCTATGATGATGGTCTCTGTCTCCAGCCTGCAAAGCGTGGGCCCTTTTATTTCGCTTCATCCGGGTGCGCCTTATGCTGTGATCCTGGGGGCGGCCCTGGGGCCAAATTTGACCATCATTGGTTCTCTATCCTCGATGCTGTGGCTGGTGCTCCTGCGGCAGCGCGGTCTGAGCATACACCCCATGACCTATTTTAAGCTGGGCCTGGTGGTTATGCCGCCGATGGTGCTGGTGGGGGCTTTAATGATATACCTGATTTCCAAAATGTAGGGGCGCAGTCCCGATTTATAAGGGCAGCGTTCCCTATACCAACGGCTGTAGGCACACCACTGGCTCACGTGACAGTAGTTCACGCAGGATAGCGAAATCAGGGAGTCCCAGAGCCTGCTGAATGGCCTCATCTATCTGAACCCTGGTCGGGTCATGGGCCATCTCCGGGAATGGCAGTAAAGGTGACTGGCATAGGCGGTCATAGGCAGCGACAAGTTGTTGCTTCTGGACTAGGCTGAGGGCATGTGTATCCAACACTGGCAGGCCTTCGAGGACGGGCTTCTTGAATTTAATCCAGGCGCCTTCGGTCTCCAGCCTATGGCTGAGAAGCAGTAATAGCCCCGCGGTGGAGTTCAGCCACAGGACCAAAGACTTCTCAACCCCATCATCTCCTTCTGCAAGCTTGAAAGGCCACCAGGAATTAGACAACGCTTGTTTTTCTAGCCTCACTGCCGCCAAACGCTGGGTGTTAAGACGAAGTCTTTCGGCGAGCATAATACGACCAGACCTCGGCCAAAGTAGTGTCACATCCCGCAAGGATCTTCCAACCTTAGCCCGAGCAAGAGGCGAGAGATAGCGGTTAGGGGACTGGGCCAAAGAGGTTACAAGGGAAGCATCATGGCTCCAGAAGGCGGCGTACCCTGTCTTACCTTTGATAACTCTAAACCCATCATGAAT
>JACVQG010000219.1 GCA_015661045.1 Dehalococcoidia bacterium
GGAAGAGGACGAGTACAACTTCTTCAAAGAGAGACGTGACAAGAGCGCCAAGACTGGCTTCCACGGCAGGGATGACCGGTACTCGGGTTTGGTGTAATAGGGTAGGCTTAGCTCGCGTTTAACAGGGCACGGAATTCCGTGCTGATACAAAATGTGTCCCGATGATAATCATTAATGTAGATGTGGCAAGGTAAAAACTGTACAGACCTAACCCCCGGCCCCTTCCCTCGCAGGGAAGGGGTGGTAGAGACACGGCCCCGATAAACCGAGGGTCTTCGACATGCGGTGTCTCTACGTAGTGCTCCCTCCATTGAAGGGAAGTCCCGATGTATCGGGGTTGCCGTAACCAGGAAGAGGTAGGGGTTAGGTCCGTATTTGCTTTTCATACTGATAAATAGGGATATCCATACGAATGGAGGCTGATATGGCCGATGAATTGATTCTCTATGAAATGAATCAAGAGAAAAAAAGGGCCACTATTACCATAAATCGGCCAGAGAAGCTTAATGGCCTGTCAAGGTAATTGTATTGAGGGGGTCTGGCCGGTGCTTTTCCTCAGGACATGATGTAGCCGACCTCGGCCCCCATCATGGCTGGTCCTCCGATCCCAAAGCCCGTCGCCCCAGTCAGCGGCGGCGGATGATAATAGATGACTCGACCTTCTGGGGTCGGCGAGGCACATGCCAGACTATCCTCTATTGCGACAAAGCTACTATTGCACAGGTACATGGCTACTGCTACGGCGGCGGCCTGCAAATTGCCCAGGCTTGCGATTTAATAATAGCTGCCGAGGATGCTTTGTTTACCCACCCAGGATACCGCTACATCGGGCCTCTGGGAGAGATTGTAAGCCTTATCCATACAATGGGCGTGCGGAAAGTCAAAGAGATGATGCTCACCGGGTAGCCAATCTTATTGCCCTTCAACCCAGGGATGCCATTGTGCTGGGAAAAGCCAATTTTGAGCTGGCTCTGGATATTATGGGGGTGGGGGCCGGCTATACTGCGGGCTATATAACTCACACCCTCCAGACTAATATCCGCTACGAGGACGATGAGTTTAACCTGTTCAAAGAACGTCAGACAAAGGGGATGAAGGGGGCTTTCCAGGAAAGGGAGAAACGGTTCAAGGGCAGTCCGCTGGCCAAGTAACTAATTATCGTCTTTTTATGCAATCTTCCGACAATAGGGCAACCTCCTCTCCCCATCGAGGGAGAGGACTAAGGTGTCCGATGATGTCCTGACTTGGCGGGACTCATCGAGACTCCGTAAAGGTGAAACACTTTCGGAGAGGGGGCACAAAGGTTTCCGGGAAAACACCCTCATTCCTTCGTTAAACTCAGGACAGGCTCTAGCCTTCTCCCCTCAAGGGCGGAGGGATTCTACATCGCATTTTTATATTTCGTAGTGTCCTTTATAATATATTCAACAACCCTGTGCTAACAAACGGAGGTACACTATGGCAAATCTAAAAACAAAACTAGGAAATCTAACACTGGAAAACCCGATTATCGTTTCGTCGGGGTATGTAACGGAGACCCCTGAGGTGCTGCGCAGGGGCGATGCCTTTAGCCCGGGGGCGATGATTTTGAAAAGCTCTCTTATTGAAGAAGAGTATTCCAAGGTTGTCAAACCATATGCCCCACATCGGTATCCCTCGACTCGTTTTGCGTTTACTGCCTGCGAGGATGGCCTGATGGTGGGAGCTACTATGTCGCCTCTGCCGCTGGAATGGTGGGCTGAATGGCTGGCGAAGAATATCAAGTCCTTCCGCACTCCCCTTATTGCCAGCGTGGCCGCTGTATCCCTTGAGGGATATGTCCGGGGGGCCAAACTGATGGAGCAGGCAGGGGCGCCGGCGCTGGAACTTTTGCTTGCCTGCCCCGCACCCTATTTCCGCCCCTTTAAATATTCCATGAGCTCTGACCCTAAGGTAACGGCGGAAATCTGCCAGGCGGTCAAAGCCGCGGTGAAAATCCCTATTGGAGTCAAAATTGCGCCCCTTTCCGTGGTGGCCAGGGCGGCCCATCAGGCCAATGCCGATTGGGTAACTTTAGGTGGGGTTAACCTATCAGCGCCGGGTATTGACCTGGATACCCTGGAGCCCAAGCAGCCGAGCGCCATTAGTTTTCACGGCAGCAAGGTAAATAAGTACATGACGTTGCGATACCTGGTATCGGTAGCCTCCATTTCCAAAACCGCCCATATCTCCGCCCATGGCGGCATTCAGGATTGGGGGGATGTAGCCGAATGCATTTTATATGGCGCAAGCTCGGTTCAGGCCCACAGCATATTCATGATGAAGGGGTTATCGGTTATTCAGCCGCTAAAAAGAGGGCTGAGCGACTACATGGATAAGAAAGGCTTTGCCTCTTTAGATGATATGAAGGGCTTGATTCTGCCCAAATTAACGCCATTTAACGATATGCTGGCAGCCTATGGTGATACTAAGGGAAAGGTAATAGCCAGGGTTAGTGAAGAGCTATGCAATGGCTGCGGGGTCTGCGAAGACGTTTGCGCTTTTGACGCTATCCACGTAATCAATGGAATAGCGCAGACCTTAAAAGGCTCCTGCGAGGGCTGTAACCTGTGCGTTGCCGATTGCCCTACTAAAGCTATTACTCTGGATAATGTAGCTATGTTGAAAAGGCCAGGAGTGAAAGTATGACACGGCGTACTGCATCTATCGTTCGGAATACCTCAGAGACAAGTATAAAAGTAGAGATTGACCTGGATGGAAGGGGCCAGTGGGATACCAGGACTGGCATCCGCTTCCTCGACCATATGATCTCCCATGTAGCCAAGCACGGAGTATTTGACATAAAAGTGGCATCCAACGGGCCGGACCAGCACCATGTAGTGGAGGATGTAGCTATCTGCCTGGGGCAAGCCTTTAATAAAGCTCTTGGTGAGAAACGGGGCATTGTGCGCATGGCCCATGCCGTAGTGCCGATGGATGAGGCCCTGGTGCTGGTGGCGGTGGACATCGGGGGGAGGGGCTATGCCCGCATAGAGGCCACTCTGGGAGACAAGGTTGAAGATTTAAGCTCCGACCTGGTGCGCCACTTCTTAGAGTCCTTTGCTATCGAGGGGCGGTTCAACCTCCATGCCAAAGTCCTGGAGGGCATCAACGACCACCACAAGGTTGAGGCCCTTTTCAAGGCCCTGGGCCGCGCTCTGGGCGCTGCTACCCGCATTGATGAACGGCTTGCCGGCCAGATACCCAGCACCAAGGATGTGATTGAGGGGTAGAGTCAACCACTTTTTATTGACATTAGTATACATATTGTATACACTATAGGTATAGAGGATTAATGCCCTATATAGAATATCTGGAAATAGATGACCCAATACTAGAAAAAATTGAGTCGAAGCATCAGATTTCCTTTACAGAGGTCAGGGAAGCCTGCCTTTCAGAAAAGCGACATGTTAGAAGAGGTAAGAAAGGAAGATACAAAGTTTTTTCTCAGACCGAAGGCGGACGATATGTAATAGTGATATTGCTTCCCCGTGGAGGTGGAGACTGGAAAGTGATAACCGCAAGAGATATGACGGATATAGAAAGAAGGCTTTATTCCGCTAACCGATGAATTAAATGGAGCAACTTGTGCAAATGAGGGGGTTAGATATGGTAAACGCTAATAATAAGACGAGCAATAAAAAAAAGTATCCTGGGATAGCTCCGTCACCACAGCAACCTTACTTCCCATCCAAGATGCTTTCACCTGAGGCGGTAAAAAGAATAGCCAGTATTGAAAACTCTGAAGAAAATGATACCTGGGAAGAGTCAGACGAGGTTGTCCGTATAGAAATTAGGAAGCCGTTGAAGATGGTTATTCCGGTGCGGCTTCCGGCAGAGGCATGGGAGAAATTGCGGGAACTGGCTCGTGAGGTTGGTGTAGGCCCTACGACCATGGCGCGGATGTGGATACTTGAGAGGCTGAAAGAGTCCAAAAGTAAAGATTTGTCTTAGTTATGTATAGCGGAATGGAGAAGGTAAAATATTCTAACATCCCTAATACCATTGGCAGTTGTACCTCTGAATTACTAAGATAAATCCTCCCCACTTTAATGTAAAAGAACTCCCTATGCTCTTGGCTCAACGTTACCTTATTCAGGGTTTCCCAAGGGACATAGTCCTTAGGCCACCCACAGCGTTAACGCCCTGCTGTATGGAATAATTTTACAATACCCCAGGTTTAAACCTGGGGTATTTGTTATATCTCTGGTAATGAAAAACATTCCCCCCAACCATGCTCTTGACACTGTCCACGTTACTGCTAAAATGAATTATCGTTTTTAGCTACCGCATTCTATTCCATGTTAGATGAACGGAGGTAGGATGGAATATGTTATTGGCATTGATACCGGCGGCACCTTTACCGATGTAACGGTAATTGCGGATGGCCGTATCTCTTTTTATAAGGGACTCACTACACCGGGACGGCTGGACGGGGTGTTCAACACCCTGGAATCCGCTGCCAAAGGCCAGGGGGTATCCCTCAAAGAGCTTTTGAATAAAACTACGCGCTTCATCTATTCTTCCACATTTGCCACAAATCTGATGGTCGAGAGATCTAATGAAGGGAAGGCCGGGGCGCTGGCTACCAAAGGGTTCGGGGATACGTTGATTATCCGCCGCTCCATGAAAAACAGCACCTGGGATAGCCAGGAGCCTTATCCTCAGCCCCTTATCCCCCGCCGCCTGACGCGGGAGGTTACCGAACGGGTTGACTATAACGGCCAGGTTGTTACCCCACTGGATGTAAAAGAAGCCACGAAGGTGATTGACGAACTCTGCGGGCTGGGTATCGAGGCTGTAGCTATCTGCTTACTCCATTCTTACGCTAATCCCGGCCACGAACAGATACTCAAGAAAATAGTTCAGGAGAAATTCCCCGACGTTTTCGCCTATTGTTCATCGGATATCGCGCCAGAGATACGGGAATATGAGCGGATGAGCACGACCGCCTTTGCCGCCTATGTCGGGCCTGGGGTGGACAAACATCTGGGGCAACTGGAGGCCCGCGGGAAAAAGTCAGGGTTGAAGGTGGAACCCCTTATCATGCAGTCCTCTGGCGGCGTTATGGGCGCTGAGGAAGCCCGGCGCAAGCCGGTCGCTATGCTCTTCTCCGGTCCCGCGGGTGGCGTTATCGGCTCTCACTTCCTATCGCGAACAATGGGCATACCCAACGTTATCACCACCGATATGGGGGGCACCAGCTTCGATGTCGGTCTGGTGAAGGACGGAGAGATACAAACCTCCACCGTGGCGGAGTTGGAGAGATGGGCTTTAATGGGCAGGCGGGTTGACTTGCATACTATAGGGGCTGGTGGCGGCAGCATTGCCTATGTTGACCCCCAGGGCATTATCAAGGTCGGCCCCAGAAGCGCCGGCGCCGAGCCCGGGCCTGCCTGCTATAACCGGGGCGGCACCGAGCCTACTGTTACCGATGCCGACGTAGTGCTGGGTTATATTGACCCGGACTACTTTTTAGGCGGCAAGATGAAGCTGGATGCCAGCTTGGCCCATAAAGCCATAAAAGAACGCATTGCCGATAAACTGAAAATGTCACCCGTTGAAGTGGCCAGCGGCATCTATCAGATAATCAATGCCAAGATGGTAGATGCCATGAGGGTACACTCGGTAGAACGGGGCCACGACCCGCGGGACTTCGCCCTGCTTGGCTTCGGCGGCGCTGGTCCGGTCCATGCGGCTGCATTCCATGCCCAGTTGGGCACCAGGAGCCTTATAATTCCTGTTCTGGCTCCTGTGTTCTCCTCTATGGGTGTGCTGGCCACTAACCTTAAACATTCCTATTCCCGCACCTACCGCTCGCCTATTAATAGTCTCGATTTAAACCGCTCCAACCGTATCTTCGCCGACATGGAGAAAGAGGCGAGGGCTATCTTACAACATGAAGGCATAAACCCGGCGAATATTCAGATTCAACGTTCCCTGGATATGTCTTACTCAGGTCAAATCCATGAGTTGGAGGTCCCTATCCCCGACGAGCCTCTGACTTCTAAGACCGTAAAAGAGGTAATCAAATCCTTCTCTCAAAAATATTTATCTATCTTTGGCTATAAGGAAGATGAAAGTATCATTCAGGTTATCACCTTCCGACTGGAGGGGATCGGAAAAGTGCCCCAGCCGACAATGGAAAAGCTCCCGTTAGGTAAGAAAGACCCGAAGGCGGCCCTTATGAAGCAAAAAGAGATGTATCTGCCTGAAGAGAAAAAGTTTACTAAAGCGAATGTGTATAACGGGGATAAAATCACTCCTGGCAATCAGGTTTCCGGTCCGGCTATCCTCCAGTATACGGCAACCACAGTGGTTATCTTCCCCGGCCAGAAGGCTGTTTGCGACGAGTGGCGCAATTTGGTGATTAATTAAGCCCGATTAGGTTAGTGTCATACTGGAGCGAAGCGAAGTATCTCAGGGTGGTGGGGAGAACGCCACCCCAGCCCTGAGATTCTTCGTCCCGACAAGTCGAGACTCCAGAATGACAGGTAACGCAAAGTTATTTTGTTAACGACCATAAGCCTGGGCATAGGGGACGCTATTAAAATGCGTCTATTTGCGAGGGAAAAAGGGTGGGGGATTGTTTATTCGGATTTTGGTATTATTTGGGATTTGGTTCCCCGCCTTCGCGATGACAAGGCTTGAGATTTGGAATTTCGCTATGAGGAGGCAACGATGCCTGTAATTAAGCTCAAGGGAAACAAAGAGAAAATGGTGCACCCCCTGGAGCACGCTCAGATACCAAAGGTTGATCCTATCACCT
>JACVQG010000220.1 GCA_015661045.1 Dehalococcoidia bacterium
GTAATTAAAGTCGTGCATGGGCCAAATATAATAGGGACTGGACACGCTGTCAAGTGGCCTGCGATCACTACCTACCGATTCCAGATAGTCACCCTCTCTCTAATCTCTCCCTTCGAGGGAGAGAGGATTTGAGGGCTTGCCCTCCGGAGTATCAAAGCACCTGGAATCCAAATCTTACAGATCGTTTGATCCAGTTTCCCTGTGTTTTTCCGGGAATTCTCACCCTTGTGGGCCCATCAAATCTCAGTGGGCAGGATGCCAGAAGCCCCCGTCCAACATCGGGAATCGTAGACACGGAGCGCCTCATCGCTGTGGTCATTTTTTAGGATTGTCTTCATCTCCGTCATAGGCCAGCCGTAGGGCTTCCTTGCCAGCCAGGTCATAAACCTTTGCCAGAATGTCCATGACGTCTGTTTTGCCTTCCCAGAAGGGGGGTGGCCCCAGCCGTTTAAGAATAGCCAGAGGCACCTCCGTCGGGGCGATTTTTACCCGGAACGAAGCCATCTCCGGGCCTATGCCCCAGAAGTTGTCCAGTCGGGCAGGAGCGGTAGAAACCTTCTCAGATAGCACCTGGGACTTTTCCTCATCCTGGACAGCCTCGGATTCCGCTGCGTGTGTGCGGCGTTCCCGGAGGGCATGGATAATGTCCTCCTTGGCTTTGCCCCTCAGCTTAAAGACCATAAACGGGTCCCGGTCGAACTCTTCAGCCAGCAGAAAATAAACAGCCGCCACGTGCTTGCAAGGGTTGGCCCAGTCGGGGCAAGAGCAGTCGCTATCCAGGTCTTTGCTGCGGGCAGGGAAAAGGGATACCTTTGCAGCCTTAAATGCCTCCTCTATGTTTTCGGGCATCTCTCCGGCCAGCAGCCGGGCGGCAAACAGGGCTTGAGAGGCCATTGCATCTATAACCTTGTCCCACTCAACCGCAGAAAGGGGAGTCAGGCGGATGGTAACCACGTACGGCTTTGGCCGTGAACCCTGTACATTAGCTGTGACCAGGCCGGGCTGTATGTTCATGTTCATTACCTGGCCGCGCCGCGCATAGCTCTTGCCGCGGCCAAGCCGGGCGCCCATATTGAGAGACTCCAGGAAAGCTACCCATCTGGTGGACCACCATGTCTCTCCAATCTTGCCGTGCGTGCTCTTGACCTTTAAGCCATTTTTAACCGGTATCGGGACGGATGGTGGAAAGTAGTCCCATCGGTCCCGGTTATCGTAGCGCATACCTATTCCTCCATCACCGCTTCGCGGGACAGTGCGAACATGTCGCGTAGCTGGTCAGTGGACATTTCGGTGAGCCAGCCTTCGCCCGTTCCCACTACGCTTTCGGCCAGCTCCTTTTTCTGCTCTATCATCTGGTCAATACGTTCTTCCAGGGTGCCGGCGCAGACATACTTGTAGACCTGGACGTTCTTCTTTTGCCCGATGCGGAAGGCGCGATCGGTGGCCTGGTTCTCCACGGCCGGGTTCCACCAGCGGTCGAAGTGGAAGACATGGCTGGCAGCGGTGAGGTTCAGCCCCAACCCGCCGGCTTTGATGGAAAGGACGAAGATGGAAGGCCCACCACTTGCCGACTGGAACTGCTGCACCATCTCGTCTCTGGCCTTCCTCGGCGTGCCGCCGTAGAGGAAAAAGACCTCACGCGACAACCTTTCCTGGATATGCGTCTTGAGCATCTGTCCCATCTCGGCGAACTGGGTGAATACCAGGGCTTTGTCTCCCTCGGCTATCACTTCCTCCAGCATCTCTATGAGGCGCGATAGCTTTCCAGACCTCTCGGAAAGCAAGCTTCCGTCCTGAAGGAAGTGGGCCGGGTGGTTGCAAACCTGCTTCAGCTTCAACAGGGTGGCCAGCACCAGGCCTTTGCGCTCCATCCCCTCGGACTCCTTTATCTTTTCCATCATGTCCTTCACCACGGCCTCATAGAGGGACGCCTGTTCGCGGGTGAGGCGGCAGAAGACCTTCATCTCCATCTTCTGCGGGAGGTCCTGGATAATCGTGGGGTCGGTCTTCAGCCGGCGGAGCAGAAAGGGCTGCACCAGGCGGCGCAATTGGGATGACCGCTCCGCGTCATGATATTTCTCGATAGGTGTAGCGAAATTGCGCCGGAACTGCTCGGCGGCGCCCAGATAGCCCGGGTTGAGGAACTCCATGATTGACCATAGCTCTGAGAGGCGGTTCTCCACAGGGGTGCCTGTTAGTGCGATGCGCCGTTCGGCCTGCAGGGAACGGATAGCCTGGGTCTGACGCGCCGATGGGTTCTTGATGTTCTGCGCCTCATCCAGCACTATGCGGCGCCAGGTAGCGCCGGACAGGTCGGGCTGGTCCCTATGGGCCAGGGCATAGGTGCAGATAACCAGGTCGTGTTTTCGGGCCTCCCGCGCCAGGGCCTTTCCGGAGAGGCGCTGCGTCCCGTGGTGTACCAGAACCTTGAGGGATGGCGCGAACTTCGTCACCTCCCGTTGCCAGTTGCCCACTACAGACATGGGGGCGATGAGAAGGGTTGGCCCCGGCTTATTTACGCCGTTCGACCTCTCGTGCAACAGCAGGGCGAGAAGCTGAATGGTCTTGCCCAGGCCCATATCGTCGGCGAGGCAAGCCCCCAGGCCGAAGCGTTCGAGGAAGGCGAGCCAGGAGTAGCCTTTCACCTGGTAGGGGCGTAGATTCCCCTGGAAAAGGCCGGGCTGAGATAACTCCTCCATCTTTGCCCCTACCGATACGGTGGAAAGGACATCTGCCAGCCATCCTTCGCCCCGAACTCCAACTACCGGTACAGTGTCTGGAGACGCCTCCGCGCCTGCGGCCAGACGCATGGCTTCGCCCAGCGTACCACTCTTTTTCTGATAGAACCGCAGTGCGGCCTCGACCTGCTGGGGTCTGAACTCCACCCACTGCCCCCTCACCTGAACCAGGGGCACCTTTAAGGCTGCCATTCTTTCCATCTCCTGGCGGGTGATGCTTTCATTTCCCAGTGCAAGCTCCCAGTCGAATTCGACCAGGCTATTCAGTCCCATCAGTCCTGAGCCAGCGCTTTTACCGGAATCCTTAGTTTTCACCTTGAGGCGCACACCCAGCCGTGCCGATGGCTTCTGCCACCAGGGCGGCACGAGCACACCAAAGCCGCTCTGTTCCAAAAGTGGGGCGGCCTCTTTCAGGAAGGTGTAGGCGTTTTCGGTGGGCAGCGCAGCAAATGCGGGCCGTGCTGCTTTGAGGCTGTTTTCCAGTGGAGGGTAGAGACGTGAGGCCCGGCCCAGGTCGGCCAGCAGACGTTCCTGAGGGTTTTCGAAACGGCGCTTCAGGAATGTCATTACGGTGGAGCGTTCCTTCCACACCCTCTCTGCATCTATCAGCAGGCTTCTGTCGTCCAGGGCCTGGAGGTGAAACGTGAGCAGCCATCTGGCATCTCGCTTACTGCCGGGCGTCTCGCTATCCGAAGGCTGCTCCAGGCGGAAACAGGTACGGAAAGCGGCGCCCTTGTCAGAAGGGGCAGAGATGTTAACTGTAAGCTGGCTGGTCCACTTATGGACCTCCTGAGCAAATTGTTTGCCGGTGCCTCCCGGAGCATCGAAAACAGGGCTATCGGAGAGGAGTCCAGAGAGCCACATCTCGCCGATGGATTTAGGTCGCCGCTTCTTTGATGCCGAGGAGACGCTGGCTGCGATGCGGCGCACCGCAGAATCAATGACGGCTCTTACAAAGCTGTTCAGAAGCTCCGTAGTCGTCGAGGAATCGGGTCCGAGAGACTGGCATACCGGCGGCATGGCAGAGACCAGCATGCTGAAGCGTTCAGCTATGTCTTTGTCCGCTAAGGCCGGCGTCCATTGTGTGTGTAATTTACCGCTGTCGTCAAGCTCAACGCTTGGCATGAACTGTCCCTTTGCCAGTAGCTCCAGGCAGAGCTTGGCCGCCTCCTCCCAGTAGCGCAGGGACACCCCGATGGCGATCCCATTCCCGCCAGCGGGATCTTCGACGGGGGCAGTTGACGGCAAAGCGGCCAGGAACCCCAGGGCCTGGCCCGGCTCAAGAGCTAGCGCGGGGATAATGAATGAATCCAGGCGTTTTGCGCCCTTTTTTTGTTTCTCCCCTCCATTGAGCAGTTCCGGACTGGGTAAGGGATGACGGCGCACCGCGGGCAGCCACAATAATAACTGAGCAGTTTCCGTCTTAGGAATATCACCGGTTAACCCCGCAACTGCTTGACTGAGTTCCTCATGGCTCGCCGAAAAAGGATGTTTGAAGGGCGGGGTACCAGAGGAACTGATGCGGGCGTCAACCAACACCGAGTCCTCTCCCCAGAGGTGTAATTTGGAGTGTTTCCATATAGCATGAAGGACAATCATAATGTTACTTTAGCTTAAATAATACGCCATTTTGTATTAACCATGACCAATATTGGGGGTCTTTCCCAGACAAGAATACAGATGTTACCAAGATGCCGGTTAGGGGGTTTGAGCAGTTACAGAAATTATCAAGCCCAGCACCGTAACCACAGACACAAAAATGGCCAGGAAATAATATACCTTACCGAATTTGTAGCTATTATAGCTGGTTTGTGCCTTATCGGTTTTACGCTTCTCTTTGCGGTATTTCTTTCCCATCTGTCGTCAAGCCTCCCATCATATTTTACACTGGCTATTTTACCACTTTAACCATCATTGTGAATACCCTGCGCTCCGGGATAGGGACAGATACTCCTCAAGCAGCACTGAGGACATAACGGCGCCTTGCGGCAGGTTTCCTTGCCGTGCCGGACAAAAAGGGCATGATATTCATTAAACATGGATGTATCCAGCGGCAGGTTGTCCATGAACAGGGACTGGAACGTGGCATAGCTGTGCCCGTGCTTTTCAATGGACGTGCGAGGCAGTGGGCATGTCCCCAATCGCTCCAATATACGCCGGGTATAGGCATCAATTACGAAGATAGGTTTATTGGCCGCATAAAGGATTATTGAATCGGCGGTCTCCTCCCCGATGCCGTGCACAGCCAGGAGGCTTTCCCTTAGTTCATTCGTGTCCCAGGCATACATGTGGTCCGGGTCATCGGCGAAGTTAACTCCCAGCCATTCAACCATAGCCTTGAGTTTGCGGGCTTTGGCATTGAAATAGCCAGAGGAATGTATCAGGTGTGCCAGCTCATCCTGGGGCAACCGGCGGATAGCCGCCGGGGATAAAGCTCCTGCCGTCTTAAGGTTATTTATAGCCTTCTCTACGTTCACCCAGGCTGCCGATTGGGTAAGAATAGCCCCGACCATGACCTCGAAGGGCGTCTCACCGGGCCACCAGTGCTGCGGACCGTAGCGCTCCAGCATTAAATGGTAAATCTTTAGGAGCTGCTTACGCATGTGGTCATTGCATCCATTTCGCTACGTGCGTATCTTCCGGGCAATCCAATCTCGGAATATGTGGTTTTATGTCCAGCACCGGCGTTCCTGAATAGGCATCGAGGCCAGCTACAGTCAGTATATTACCTTCGATTCCCAGGAGTTTCACAGTGGTTAACCCTATGGGATTGGGACGGGCTGGCCCCCGACCAGCGAAAACTCCTACCATAGGTACATCATGCCGCCCCCTGGGGTGTACCCACATGGCGGAGCGGTCTTCGGGGTCTATACGGTGCATCCACACTAAAACCCTGAGATGCGAGAATTCCGCAAGCCCCTCTAAACCCTCTTCAAACTCTGGATTTATTATAACCTTAGAGATAATCTTATCCCTGTCTACTCGCCCTCGGGTCGCCTTGTTTCTGACCACACCGATGGGCTGTAACATCATTGTAAGTGAGTTTTTCTTAGTCACGCTTTCTCCCTTTGTTTATATTACTCATTTGAATTTCGGATTTGTTTGGTTCTTGGAATTTGGTATTTGGGGTTTAAACAAATACCGGTATTTCTTTTTCTATTCGGATTTCCCTAAGGGTTACCGTGCACCGATAGGCATATATCCCCACCCCAGCCACTTGCGCCTCTCGCAAAGCCAGCCCAAAAGCGGGGCCAGTTTTATCATTGGGCGAAAATTCAGTTACATCGGGACGCTGGACGACAAAAACTATAGCTGCCTGATGTCCTTCCCGACGAGCTTGCATTAGACTTAAAACGTGTTGCCGCCCACGCTCCGTTGGCGCATCCGGAAAAAGACCCCTGCCCTGTTCAACCAGGGTGACAGACTTTACCTCCACGTAACAAAACTGGCTATTATTCTGCAACAGGAAATCCAGCCGGCTATGGCCGAAGGTAACCTCCCGCCGAATTTGAGAATAGCTTCGAAAATGCCCCAGGATACCTGACCTCAATCCCTCCTCTACTAAGTCGTTAGGTAGCCTTGCATCAACCGATACCAGGATGTTATCCAGGGCTATCAGAAGCATATCGTAACGGGTCCGGCGATGGGGAGAGAATGATTCCTCCAAATAAACCGGTCTCCCTGGAACCAACAATTCCTTTAGCCGCCCCGAGTTAGCCAGATGGGCTTTTTCTGTTCGCCCTTCCACGTCCACCCGGCAGACAAAGCGATTAGCCCGCTCAAGAAAAACACTTTTTACAAGAAAATCAGGTAAACGCAAGCCTAACCTCTTGACCCATATGGTATCATAGAGGACGGAGGTTTCGCCACATG
>JACVQG010000221.1 GCA_015661045.1 Dehalococcoidia bacterium
TCGTCCAGGGATTGTTGCAGCACATAAAGGTCCTTCTGTGACTGGATTAACGGGCCTGGAGGGCTTGCACATCGCCGGCGATGTAGCGCTCCTTTTCGTCTTTGAGAGCTTTCTTAGCATCGTCCACTGCAACCCGTGCGACTGCCACCTGCTTTTGCAGTGAGATAACGGTTGAAGTATCTAATCCGGCTATCTGGTCTCCCATACGGACGCTGCTGCCCTCTTCTACCAGGATACGCTCTACAGTCCCGGCAGTTTCAAAAAAGAGGCGGTCCGTGCGTGGGAATTGTACTTTCCCCGACATCTCCAGGGCAATCTTTGAAGGGGCTTCTGCCCGTGTAGCTGAAGGAATAGCTGCCGGAGTCCGAGAGCCGGTAACCGCAGGGGAAGCCCCCCGTGTCGCGCCATCTCCTGTCCCGCCATTGGATGCCGGGGTTGGCGTCTCTGAAGGGCGCGCACAACCCACAAAATAGGATGAAACAAGAATGCCAAGGGTCAGGGCCAGGGCGCAATATCGTTTGAGCATTTGACAAATTCCTTTTCCAGAAATTATAATGCTATCAATCTTTTAACGCAAGGCGACATATGAATTTAGCCAAACTGTCCATTAAGCAACCTATCTTCATCAGCATGGTGCTGCTAGCCCTGACACTGGTGGGCATACTTGCCTACCAGCGCATGGGCGTTGACCTTTTCCCCGATATTAGCAACCCGGTAGTATCCGTTACCCTGGCGCCAGCCCTGAAGAGGTGGAGACTTTGGTCACTCAACCCATAGAGAAAGCCGTCTCCACTCTAAATGGGATAGACTCCGTGTCGGCAACATCCAGAGAAGGGATGTCGTTTGTATCTATCCGCTTTGCCATTGGGCGCGATGTGGCACAGGCAGCCCAGGAGGTCCGGGAACGCCTGGATACCGTAAGGCGCCGCTTGCCTGATGATGCAGAAGACCCGGTTTTAAGGCGCTTTGACCCCAACGACAGCCCGATTATGTCTGTGGCTCTTACCACACGGGGAGAAGATATACCACCCGCAGAAATGCGGCGGCTGATTGAGGAACTGGTAGGACCCCGCCTGGAACGTATACCTGGTGTAGCCGCTGCCGATGTGAGCGGACTGAGGGTACAGGAAGTCCATGTCGAACTTATCGCCAGTAAGCTCAAGACACTGGGAATTACACCTCAGCAGGTAGTTGCAGCTTTACGTTCGGAGAATGTTACCCAACCTTCGGGGAGGCTTTCGAGCGAACGCGAAAACCTCCTGCTTCGAACCTCGGCGCCATTCCTTAGCCTGGACGAAATCCGGCAGATAGTGGTAGCCCGCAAAGGGAGTCAGGCTATTCTGCTCCAGGATGTAGCCGGGATCCAGCTCGATTATCCGGAGACTACATCCTACGTCCGGGTCAATGGCCAGGCAACCCGTGTCATCGAGCTGCGCAAACAGTCCGGCAGCAATGTAGTACAGACAGCAGGCCTGGTGAGGGAAGAGCTAGGCCGTATTTCCAGCGATTTCCCTCAGTTGAACTTCACCATGATACGGGACGACTCGACCTTCATTGAAGAGGCAGACCATGATGTAATGGTGACGCTGATCATGGGGGCGGTGCTGGCAGCCGCAATCGTTCTCCTGTTCTTCCGCAATCTCCGGAATACACTTATCACTGTAGCCGGGCTTCCTATTATCGTAATAGGCACCTTCAGCATCATGTCCCTACTGGGGTACACCAGGAATATTATAAGCCTGATGGCGTTATCTCTATCAATCGGCTTACTCATAGATGATGCCATAGTTGTGCGGGAAAATATTTTCCGTCACATGGAGAGGGGAGCATCCCCCAGGGAAGCGGCAGAGAAAGCTACAGGTGAGATTGCCTTCGCCGTACTTGCGATAACGTTGACCATTGTAGCCATGTTTATACCTGTGGCGTTTACTACAGGGCAGGTGGGAGTCCTTTTCAAACAGTTTGGCATCACAGTGGCTGTGGCAGTACTGGTGTCTCTTTTCGAGGCTTTTACCCTGGCGCCGCTGCTGTCGGCGTACCTGGCAAAGCCAATGAAAACTGAATCCGCATTAAACCATGTCGGGCGTTCACCTGGTTTTGGCGACCGGTTGGAACGGGTCTGGATTAATGCAGCCCTTGGATATAAACACGTACTCACCTGGTGCTTACGCTACAGGTGGATAGTTGCGAGCGGAGCTGTGGCCTCGGTTGTAGCCAGCATCTGGATGATTCGGCTCTTGCCTGTCAGCTTCTATCCGACATCCGACCAGGGTTTGATAACAGTTGGAATACGGCTCCCTCCGGGCACTCCCCTGGAGAGGACTGATCTAATAGCAAGGGATGTAGAGCAGGTAACCAGGGGACGTCCGGAGATAACACGGGTATTCACTCGTGTCAGTGCTGGCCAGGGATCCCTTTCAATTCAGCTACAGGACCCCTCCCAAACAGATGCCGTCATTGCACATCTGAGGAGATCATTATCTCAACACGGCAGAACCCTGAGTTTTAGCCCGGCCCGCGGATTTATGGGGGTTGGCGGTGGCGGCGGTGGTGCAAATGTCGGCGGCCGCCCGGTTCAGGTAGCCGTCAGGGGGCCGGTGAGCCTGGATACTTTAGACGAAGCGGCGGACGATGTCATACAACGGTTGCGTACAGTTCCCGGCCTGCGCGACGTGGATAAGAGTTTACCGGCAAAGGAGCCCGAGCTTAAAATTGTCGTTGATAGACAGCGTACAGCTAAAAATGGGGTTAGCGCATCCACTGTTGGGCAAACCATCCGCACCCTGGTCCAGGGGACTACGGCAACTCAAGTGAACTGGAAGGACGAACGTATGGATGTTACTGTGCGTCTCCGTCCGGAAGACCGTACGAATTCGGAAGCTATCATGGATATACCCATGACCGGGCCTGGTGGAGATCTGTGGCCCCTGCAATCAATGGCCCGCATTGAACGGAGCACAGGACCGGCTGTTCTGGAACGCTCTGAGAGGCAGCGGCAAATCCTGGTTGGCGCTAACCTGGAAGGCCGTTCTCAAGGAGCCGTGACTCCCGATGTCCAAAAGGCATTGACAGGCATATCTCTACCCACCGGGGTAACCTGGCGCTTTGCCGGCCAACAGGCGCAGACCCAGTCGGCATTTGGCTCGCTGGCCTTCGCTATGGCGCTGGGAATGGTCTTTGTCTATATGGTGCTGGCCTCCCAATTCGGTTCGGTAGTCCATCCCTTTACCATCATGGTAGCCCTGCCCCTGTCCGCTGTAGGCGCTATCGGCGCCCTGGTGCTGGCACGTGTTGACCTTACCGTTATCTCTATGATCGGTATCATTCTCCTCATGGGCCTGGCTACAAAGAACTCTATTCTATTGGTTGACTTTATTATCCGTTACCGGAGACAGGGCCAAAGCCGGAATGAGGCTGTAATAACCGCCGGCCCGGTGAGGCTCCGCCCCATCCTTATGACCACACTGGCCATTATCCTCGGTATGGTGCCAACGGCCTTGGGATTAGGCGCAGCCGGTGAGTTCCGGGCCCCGATGGCGATTGCAGTTATAGGCGGCGTGTTCAGTTCGACCTTGCTGAGCCTGGTGGTGGTGCCGGTAGCTTATACACTGGTGGACGATGCAGTGAACTTTGTTACACGGCCATTCCGCCGGAAGGTGTCCCGCGCCGTCCCGGCGATGCCAGGTATATCCACTAAACCTGTTACTCCACGAGTCCTGGGAGCTACCCAGAAGTCTGACCCCGCCGATGAACATGCCTGACCTTCTTGGCTTATCAACGGAAGCAGCTTCGTTAACACCCTGTTAAAGGGCCAGTCCAAAAAGAAGAAATATAAAGGGGGGCTTAATACCCGCAGGTATTAAGCCCCCCTTTAGTTATACTGATTTACACTATTAAACTAAGCGAAATGTACTCCCTTGCCAGTGCCGCGGTGTTCCTTTAGCGGCATCCTTTTCTCCAGAGGCCAGGTCTTAGCTTTCTTTGATGGAAGAGCAACTGAAGCCATACCCGGAATAGTATCATCTCCCCTCTGGTTAACGCCGTGGGTCTCGATGTCCACGCAGAACTCACCCTCATCCTCATACTTCTTGACTACTTTGCCCTTCAGCCATACCACATCGGAATGGTACACAAACTGGCGGTACTCAGCGTAAGACCTCTTAACCCAGCCCTCATCGCCCACCCAGTTGGTGAGCAGATTGACAACCCAGCTATGCCTCTGGACTCCGGCGTCGTATGCGTATAGAGCGCCAACAGCCTTGGCCGCCGGGACTGAATAATGTAC
>JACVQG010000016.1 GCA_015661045.1 Dehalococcoidia bacterium
TGGCCGGCGAACCTGAACTGGTCTACCGTGGCTCCGGGGGGGAAGTTGGTGGCGCTGACGGTCACCTTGGTCCCGGGCTTGCCTGAGTTTGGATCGAGGCTGATACTAGGGAACCAACCATTTGTGTTCATGAAGTTTGTATTGATAAATGTCGTGGGTGGCATGACATCAAAATCTACGGGGGTGCGGAATACATCCGTCCCGCTGGTACCCACGATGTTTATTCGATAGTGGCCGGGCGGAACATTGGGTGTCACAGTCAGGGTGGTGCTGCCGGTGCCGCCCGGTGAGACCGTAAGACTGCTGCTGGCAAACGTTGCAGTCACCCCCGGCGGCAGGTTCGGGGCAGACAGGGCCACTGTCACTGCATCTCCGGTAGAATCTACGATGATGGTGCTCTGGCCGTTGCCTCCTGGAGCAATAGGCGGAATGAAGTTGGGCTGAGACGTGAGGGTGAAGGTGACGCCAGTGCCTGTTACAGTGAAAGGCTTGGCGATAAATGACGGAGGGGCGGTGCCCGTGGCTGCTGTTCCTACTTCCACCATGTAGTTACCTGAACTCAAGGTCGTAGGTACATTGAAGACGAGGGTACGGTTGCCGCTGCTATCTGTGGTAGGTGGAGGAGAAGGTAGTATATTTATGCCGCCGAATCTGAACTGGTCTACCGTGGCGCCAGCGGGGAAGCCGGTGGCACTCATTGTAACCTGGTCACCTGGTTTGCCGAAGATGGGGTTGAGGGTGATGTCAGGGAAGAACACCCCCGACACATTAAAAGATGATGTGACATCAAAATCGAGAGGGGTGGAGAAGACGGTGCTGCCGCTGGTACCCACGATGCCTATCATATAGTGGCCAGGCGGGACAGTGCCTGGTGTAATAGTCAGGGTGGTGCTGCTGGAGCCGCCCGCTGAGACGGTAAGAGAGCTATTGGCGAAGGAGGCGTTGACTCCTGTTGGCAGGTTCTGGGTAGACAGAGCCACTGTCACATCTCCTCCGGTAGAATTAACAATGATGGTGCTCTGGCCGTTACCGCCCTGGGATATAGCGGGCAGGAAGCTGGGCTGAGATGTCAGGGTGAATGCGAGACCGGCTGCTATTATGGTAATCCCGGTAAAGGTGTTAATAGAGCCTGATGTTGCCTTAACCGAGAATATGCCACCCGGAAGGTCAGATGGTATCGTCACGCTAGTGCTCCACGTCCCATCTGTCTGAACTATGGGACTGGGTGTGACCAGCGTTTGCCCGAACCGCGGCCCTGAATCCCACGTCAAGGCCACTGGTTGACCAGCGCGAGACTGGAACCCGAATCCGGAGAAAGTCACTGAACCCCCGGCAGATAGCACATTAGGCGATGCGGAGAATGTCGCTACACCAGTTATGCCTACAACCACGGTAAGGTTATATGTTCTGACCAGCGAGCCTGACTGGGCCTGAATAAAACCGTTATAAGTTCCTGGCGGCACCGTAGCGCCGGCGCCAAGATTCAAAGTGAAAGATTGCATACCCCCGGAAGAGAGAGTGACCGAATTTGTAGATAGGGTTGAGCTATTAACAATCCCCGGAGATCCTGCAAAGCTGAGGTTAACCTGTCCTGTGAAGCCGTTGAGGGAGTTTACTCTGAAGGTTTCGGCGGTTGCAGTTGCCCCGGGCGCGCGATTGAACAAGGTACTGCCAGTTTGATGAGATATGGAGAAGTCCGCCGCCGTAGGTGCCGAAAAGGTAGCCAAACCAATGGGGAACCGCGTTCCGGCAACAATAGGTAAAAGATCTAAAACTGAGAAAGTATCTATACCCTGTGAATACCACATTTTGTACGAAGATCCATCCATAATCGCGCTGGGTGCAGCCACACTGCTCCATACAGCATTACTGCTCCCTGTGAGATGTAGAGGGTTTTGTCCAATCCAGGTGATACCATCACCAGACTTGGCATAGCCGATTGAGGTATTGGTATTACTCAAACGTGCTTTAATATTATTGATATTCAAGGCAGCAAGGTTAGTCAGGAGGGCGAGAAAATCTCCCGATACAAAAGCGCTGATAATGCCCCAACCGGTGTTGGTCTGATCAGCTACTTCACTCACGAGGTTTTGCAAATCAGCTTTCGTCAAATTTGATCTACTCTGTGTATACCATATCTTGTAACCTTCAGAGTCCTTAAGCACACTCGGGTCACCGGCACTATTCCATGCACCACTAAGGCCAGTTAAAACCTGGTTGTTTTGCACATTCCAGGTCACACCATCAGACGAGGTTGCGTAGCCAATCACGGTCTGGGTGCCATCAATTATATCCTGCAATTCATTAATACCAGCCGTGGCCAGATTGATTGCCCCCAAATATGCTGATGTAATTGTAGTTGAAACACGGGTATACCACATTTTATATGTTAAACCGTCTTTAATCACGCTCGGGCTGCCTACGCTATTCAAAGCGCCGCTACCGCCAGTCAAAGCCAGCGGATTCTGGACGGTCCAGGTCGAACCGTCAGGAGAGGTAGCATATCCGATTACCGTCCTGACACCATTTAAAAGGTCCAATAGACCCTCGTTTCTTTGGCCTGCAGTTCCCAACTTAACCAGGGCGGCATTAACCTGCGTTTGGTTAAGGCTCAATTCGAGGCGCGTATGCCACATCTTGTAGGTGCTGCCATCTTTAATCACACTGGGGTTGCCCACACTTGTCCAGCCGCTATTGCCCCCAGACAGGGCTTGAGTATTTTGTAGTGTCCAGTTGATGCCATCACCGGAGGTGGCGAAACCAATAACAGTAGCGCTATTAGCCAGTAAGCTATCCAGTTGGGTGAGATTAATAGTATTTACGCCATTTAAGAATGCTACAAAATTTAGAGCCGCTATATTAGAAATTAAGCCGCCGGGGATCGCACTCGATAAGCCACTGGCAATGCTAACCGCACTGTTATTGTTTTTGCCGTGGGTGTACCACATCATGTAGGTAGAGCCGTCTTTAATCACCGAAGCATCGGCTACGCGTAGTTCACCAGGTAGGGTTAACTGGCCTGTATATTTAGTCCAGTTGATCGCAGCTTGAGCATTCGACACCTGAGTGGAGAGCGGGTGGATAATAGGGCTCAAGGAAATAAATATAGCTATTACAATTAATAATAATTTCTTATGCAATTTCACGGAAAACTCCTTATTATAGCAACCTACAAAAGCTAACACTACTTATAACATCAATTTTATACCACAACAAGGTTAAACTGTCAAATTATTGTAAAGAAGGAACTTCCCGCGAAACTGCCCTATAGATATGTAAATTGAGGTAGCAAAAATGGTGTTTACCCAAATTTATCTAAGGAAAATAGCTTCAAACGAACAACAAATTGGAAGTATATAGGATTCTTTACCCCAGGTATTTTCCCACGAAAGACGATACCGTGTAAGGTAATCCGTATCTGAAGAGTCGACCGCGGTGTCCACTTTTTCCAGCTTACTCCAGTAACGAGTGTTTGTGGTTGTTCCAGACTCTAATATTTTTAAAGCCACTTTAAAAGATTAGTATGCTATAATGTGGGCAAGTAAGAGCTTTGCGACTTCAATTCCTATACCTGATTATGCTATTTCCGCATTTATGCTTCGTTGCAAGTAGCTTAAAAACGACATCTGTTAACTGAACACCATTGACTTATCGAAGGGGGTAATAGTTCGTTGCCTGTATCTAAGCAAGACCTGGATGAAATAGCCCTTAGCGAAAAGGAATACAAGCTTATTGTTAAGCAGTTAGGGCGGGAACCAACTGCAGTAGAACTGGGGATGTTCGGGGCGTTGTGGAGTGAACACTGCGGGTATAAACATTCCAAGTTACTGCTAAACATGTTTCCCATATCCGGGAAACGTGTGTTGATAAAAATAGGTGAAGAAAATGCCGGCGCTGTTGATATAGGGGATGGTATGGCCATTATCTTTAAGATGGAATCTCATAACCACCCCTCTGCCATAGAGCCTTTTCAGGGGGCGGCTACGGGTGTGGGTGGAATAGTGCGTGACATCTTCACTATGGGAGCCAGGCCTATAGCTCTTATGAACTCTCTGCGCTTCGGCCCTTTAACCGAAGCCCGTAATCGCTATCTGTTCGGTGGAGTGGTTGGGGGTATTGGCAGTTATGGTAACTGCCTGGGGATACCTGATGTGGGTGGTGAAGTGTTTTTCTCGCCAGCTTATTCACATAATCCCGTGGTTAATGCTTTCTGCCTGGGTATCGTAGATAAGTCCAGATTGGTGAGGAGTGGAGCCAGCGGTACCGGGAATTTGCTAATGCTGGTAGGCAGCGACACCGGTAGGGACGGACTTCACGGAGCCTCAGGTCTGGCTTCCCGTACCTTTGAGGAGGAGCGGGAGCTACGCTCCGCAGTACAGGTGGGGAACCCCTTTTTGGAGAAACTCCTCATCGAAGCCTGCCTGGAACTGGCTGAGACCGATTGGATTGTCGGCATTAACGACCTGGGTGCAGCAGGTCTGACAAGTTCAGCGGTAGAGGCGGCAGGGCGGGGCGGCAGCGGTATGGAGCTTGATGTGCTTAAAGTACCGCGACGTGAATCAGGTATGACTCCATATGACGTAATGCTTTCTGAGTCCCAGGAGCGGATGCTTGTAGTAGCCAGGAAAGGCTACGAGGAAAAGGTTAAGGCATTGTTTAAAAAGTGGGACCTGGAGGTTGACGTGATAGGCCAGGTTACGGGTGACGGGTTAGCCCGCATTAAAGAAGGCGATAAAATAGTGGCTGAAGTCCCTATCTCAATACTAAATGAACCTCCCAAGTATCGGTTCCAGGTAAGAAAGCCTCAATGGTTAACGAAGCTTCAATCCTTTGATTTAAATTCCCTGCCGGATATTCCCCCCAAAGAGTGCAATTCTACACTCTTGCGCCTGCTTGGTTCCCCCAATATCGCCAGTAAAGAGTGGGTCTATCGGCAGTATGACCACCAGGTCGGCGATAATACGGTTATTGCGCCCGGGGGTGATGCAGCAGTGCTGAGGATTCAGGGCACAAAGAAGGCAATTGCTATGACCACCGATGGAAACGGCCGCTATTGTTACCTTGACCCATATACCGGAGGAGCAATGGCCGTTGCCGAAGCTGCCCGTAATTTAGCCTGTGTTGGCGCTGAGCCTATCGCTATAACCGATTGCCTTAACTTTGGCAACCCGGAACGCCCGGATATTTACTACCAGCTAAAGGAGTGTGTCCGGGGTATGGCCCACGCTTGCCGAAAGATGCATATCCCGGTCATCAGCGGCAATGTCAGCCTGTATAACGATACGCGTGGCCAAGCAATCTATCCCACGCCAGTTGTAGGTATGGTGGGGTTGATGGAGGATGTGGATAAGCGGTGCACCGTTGGTTTCAAACAGCCGGGAGATGTAGTTTGTTTACTTGGTGAGCTCGTAGAGGATATAACCGGATTAGCCGGCAGTGAATATGTGGAGCTGATCCACGGCAAGGTTACAGGGCGGCCGGCTCTGGACCTGGAGTTAGAGATTGGTGTCCAGGCGGCGTGCCGAGAGGCTATTAAACAGGGACTATTAAGTTCGGCCCACGATTGTTCCGATGGCGGTCTCATCGTAGCTCTGTCTGAAAGCGCTATTATCGGTGGTATAGGGTTCAAGGGAGATAAATGGACGCAAGAAAGCAGACTGGATACACCGCTTTTCGGTGAATCTCCCTCCCGGATAATAGTTTCCCTGACTAAAGAAAAAATTAAAGCCCTGGGAGTAATTGCGACTTCTTGTGGTGTGCCATTGCGGCGGCTGGGAGTGGTAGGTGGAGATAGATTCATAATATCAGGGTATATAGATTTAGCCGTGGATGCGCTGGGTAAAGTATGGAGGGGAGGATTGGAGAAAAGCCTCCAATAGAACTCAACTAGCTAGTGTATAGTTTCTATGTATAGGATACTCAGAGACACTACACTATCGCGATTAATAACAGGGACAGTAATCATTGTATAATTATTATTTTGTATTTATTGACAACTACATCTTCTTTACCTATTATTAAACCCAAGACGGAAGGAGCGCTGAAACCGTGCCTGAAAACCAGCCAGACTCATTACTTGGCCCATTCCGGGTGCTGGACCTCACCGATGAGAAGGGCTATCTCTGCGGCCGTATCCTGGGAGACCTCGGTGCAGATGTTATAAAGATAGAGCCGCCCGGCGGCGACCCAGGGCGGAAAACAGGGCCATTTTATAAGGATATTCCGGATGTAGAGAAAAGCCTGTACTGGTTCGCTTACAATCTAAATAAACGGGGCATAACCCTGAATCTCCAGACTAACGATGGCCGTGAGCTATTTAAAAAACTTGCCAGCCGTGCCGACTTCGTTATAGAATCTTTCCCTCCGGGTAATATAGCTGAACTGGGGCTGGACTATGAGACACTGAGCAAGCTTAATCCCCGGATAATTATGACATCCATCAGTTTATGTGGACAAAAAGGCCCCCGCCGCCAGTACCAGCCATCGGACATCGTAGCCTCAGCCTTTGGCGGTTCCATGTATCCCACCGGCGACCCCGACCGGGCGCCTGTACACATAAGTTTCCCTCAAGCCTACCTTCAAGGGGCAGAAGAGGCTGCTATTGGAACACTTATAGCCCACTATCACCGTCAAAGGACTGGTGAAGGGCAATACGTGGATGCATCCATCCAGGAATCCCTTGCCTGGAACGCCATGAATATGCCTCACTTTTGGGAGTTTAACAAGGTCATTTTAAAGCGGGTGGGTGTTCACCGGAGCTGGTCAAGTACATCCGCACAAAGACACCGGGTAATCTGGCCGTGTAAAGATGGCTATGTCTCTTTCACCATCTATGGCGGGAAAACAGGCGCTCCCACAAACCGCGGTATCGTAGAATGGATGGCCGGTGAAATGGAAGTGCCCGGCTGGCTTAAGACCATGGACTGGGATAGCCTGAGTATTGGAACGTTCACGGAGAAGCAGTTTGATGAATTTGCCGAACCTGCTGCGGCGTTCTTTTTATCCCATACAGTTGAGGAACTCCACCAGGGAGCGCTATCCAGAGATATGATGCTATACCCCGTATTCACCATTGCCGATATTGTTAAAGACGAACAATTAGAAGCCAGGGATTTCTGGCAAGAAATACCACACCCTGAGTTGGATGACAGTTTAGTCTATCCCGGCCCTTTTGTTAAGCTATCGGAAACGCCACTTCAACTTAAACGGCGGGCGCCTCTCATCGGTGAACATAATCTGGAAATATATGAAGGCGAACTGGGCCTATCCAGGGTTGAAATTAACCTGCTTAAGCAGAGCGGGGTTATTTAGCGGCACGGTAAACGTGCCTGTATGAGGCAAGGAAATGTCAAAACAGGTTTTTGAAGGTCTTAAAGTAGCTGACTTTTCGTGGAATGCAGTGGGGCCGATTATGGGCTCTTACCTGGCCAGGCACGGCGCTACGGTCGTCAAAATAGAATCGTGGCACCGCCCGGATGCCATGCGCGGCACACCCCCTTTCAAAGATGGTATTCCTGAGCCTGATCGCGCTGCCGATTACCCCTGGCTAAACACAGGAAAATATGGAGTCGCCCTTAATATGACCAAGCCAAAAGCTGTGGAAGTCGCCAAAAAATTAGTGGCGTGGGCAGATGTGCTGCTCGACAGCTTTATACCGGGAACGATGAAAAAATGGGGCCTTAGCTACGAACAGGTGCGCAATTTTAATCCTCGAATTGTAATGCTCAGTACCTGTAATCAGGGACAGACCGGCCCGCATTCCCACAGGCCGGGATTCGGCACCCAGCTTACTGCGCTTTCAGGTATCATCCACCTCACCGGCTGGCCGGACCGGGGTCCCGATTTCCCGTTTGCCGCACATACCGATTTCGTGGCTATGCGTTTTGGACTGGCTGCTCTCCTTGCTGCATTGGAATACCGGGAGAGAACGGGTAAAGGACAGTACCTGGACCTTTCCCAATATGAGGCATCATTACATCTTCTATCACCACTTGTTCTGGACTATAATGTGAATGGGCGGGTGGCTAAACGGATGGGCAACCGCTCTAATTATGCTGTTCCCCATGGCGCTTTTCCCTGTCGGGGCGACGACCGCTGGTGCGCTATAGCTATTTCCGACGATGGCCAGTGGCATGCATTTTGCCAGGTTATTGGTGAACCTGCCTGGACGAAAGATGCCAGGTTTGTTACAGTCCTGGGTCGCAAACAGAACGAGGATGAACTTGAAGCGCTGGTTTCCAGTTGGACGGTCAGTGTTACCGCCGAGCAAGCAATGGAAAAACTTCAGTGCGCCGGGGTATCGGCCGGGGTTGTGCAGAACGGGCGTGATATGAACAACGACCCTCAACTGGAGGGCCGCGGCTCTTACGAATTTTTAGAGCACCCGGTATTGGGAATACACCGTTATAATTACCCCAGCTTTAGATTATCCAAAACGCCATCACAGATCAGACGGGGCCACTGCCTGGGTGAACACAATGAATATGTATTTACGCACCTCCTGGGGATGTCCGACGAAGAGTTTACCACCCTACTTGGTGAAGGTGTATTCGAATAGAAGGAAAGCAAGTGTGTAACGTATGGATACAACCATTATCACAAACATAGCAGTTTTAACCAGTGGAGGGGACGCCCCCGGTATGAACGCTGCTGTCCGGGCTATCGTACGGAGTGGCGCTGCTCACGGAATAGAAATAATAGGCATACGCAGGGGCTATGCCGGCTTGTGCCAGGGGGAAATAACGCTCCTTAATCCCCGTTCGGTTGCTAATATCCTGCACCGTGGCGGCACCTTTCTGGAAACATCCCGTCATCCGGAAATGAAAACCGTCGAAGGCCGGAAAAAAGCGATTGAAACCCTGAACCGAAATGGAATCGAAGGATTAGTAATCATAGGTGGTGACGGCACGATGCAGGGGGCAGCGGCTCTGGCCAGAGAGTGTTCGGTTCCAATAATATGCGTGCCTTCAACTATTGATAACGATATCTATGGAACTGACTATACAATCGGGTTTGATACCGCTGTCAATACGGCAGTCAGTGCGATAGATAAAATCAGGGATACCGCGGAATCTCTCCCCCGACTCTTTTTTATAGAAGTAATGGGTCGAGAACACGGTTTCCTCTCCTTAGAGGTAGGGGTTGCCTGTGGAGCGGATGCTGTTCTGTATCCGGAGATGGGAAGCAACCACCTGGATATTTTATGTCAAACACTTTCCGGAAGCCTCAGAAGGGGGAAACTCAGCCCTATAATCGTGGTTGCAGAGGGAGAGGCGCCGGGCGGAGCCGTAGAGGTTGCGCAAAAAGTAAAGGCCAGGTTGGGCATTGATTACCGGGTATGCGTGCTGGGCTATATACAAAGAGGGGGGCCGCCTACCGCTCGAGACAGGATATTGGCCAGTAAATTAGGCGCTGCTGCCGTAGAAGCCCTGCTTAAGGGAAAGAAAGGGTGCCTGGTGGGAGAACAGAATTGCACCATTGAGCTAACCCCTATCGAGGAGGCTTTGTCCAAACTCAAGGCGATGGATAGCAGTAAAGTGCAACTGGCAAATATGCTGGCAATCTGAAAAACGAGGCTATTTCAGTAATTTTCGTACCAGTCCCCGGTAACCTCTGTTAATTGTTGCGGTTTTAAATTTAGTTTTTTATACCAGGGGTTAGCGTATTTAGCCACGATATCGCCAAGCCTCTTTAATCTATCGGCGACAACTGTGTTCAGATATTTTATTCGTTCCTTTGCATCCGGGATGGTAACACCTTCCTGCCAGATAGCCCTTCCCGCAGCAATACCCGAAGCCCCACCCCGACAGGCGAACTCAACCTGCTTAGCATAGGTCTCATAGTTCACTCCTGCGCTAAGCAGCACCCACGGATTAGGCGAAGCCTTATCCACCTGGCGGCATAGCTCCACCAGCTTTCCATCATCCCTTTCATACCTCAAATCAGCAGGAAATTCCGCTTTAAAAACATCTATAGGCAGTTTTGAAATCTGCCGGGCGGTTTCAATAACCAGGCCTGCTTTTTTTGCGGCAAATTGTGGCGAGTCGACTTTTTCCCCTTTTATGGTGTAGGCAACAGTCTCTAACAGAAATGGAAGGTCGCTTCTCTGGCAGGCTTTGGCAACTTTTAGCGCAGTTGCAAGCTGTAGGGGGACCGCATCGGCCAGGTCCGGGCGGTAGTATAAAAGTAGCTTTGCGGCTGAGCCACCCATCCTTTTTATCTTGGCTATGGTCCACCCGGCCTGTAATTCGGTAAGTGCGCCTTCGCCTTTCGG
The DNA here is from genome assembly GCA_015661045.1 of Dehalococcoidia bacterium. Taxonomy (GTDB): domain Bacteria; phylum Chloroflexota; class Dehalococcoidia; order JACVQG01; family JACVQG01; genus JACVQG01. The sequence goes on from JACVQG010000016.1 coordinate 10,274, forward strand.
TAAATAGCCGGTCGCCTCGGTGCTTACCAGCAACCCGGTTTTGCCGGGAAGAATATTTCTGGCAATTGCCTCATGTGCTCCATAGATAGGGTCAAGTAGAATTGCACTGCTAAAGGGGGCCAGAGCCTGGCAAAGCTCCATTTTACATTGAACAATTGTTTTGTAGTCTACCGATCCTGGATTTCCTTTGCCAAGCATGTTAATAAGAGATCCCCTGTGGTCTATTGCGCAAATAGTAAAGAGGCCGTCGGCATTGGTAATCTGTTGCAGACCCCGGATTTTTCCTATGGTTAGTTTTTTCATATTAAATCCCCTTTTAACTATTTGCCCTTCTACCCTAATTTTAAAACCTCGAGGAAAGCTTCCTGGGGCACTTCTACCTGACCGATACGCTTTAACTTTTTTTTACCTTCAGCCTGTTTCTCCAGCAGCTTACGCTTTCTGGTGACATCACCACCGTAGCACTTGGCCAGCACATTCTTACGCATAGCCACTATCGTCTCCCTGGCGACAATCTTGGAACCTATTGCGGCCTGAATCGGCACGTCAAACAACTGGCGGGGAATAAGGTGACGTAGTTTTTGTACCAGAGCCTTACCTTGTGCATGAGCTTCATCGATCGGGATAATTCTGGAGAAGGCATCTACAGGCTGATTATTGACTAAAACCTCTAATTTTATAAGCCGGTTGGGTCTATAATTAGCAACTGAATAATCTAAGGAAGCAAAACCCTGCGTTGAAGATTTTAGCTGGTCATAGAAGTCCACTAATATCGCCCGCAACGGTATAGTATATCCCAGCAGAGCCCTATCCCAGGGCGAATCGCCCTCGCCGCCTCCCATATATTCCAATTTGTGAAACTCTCCCTCTCGTCTGGTTATCAGTTCCATGACCGAACCAATAAATCGCCGTGGCGTAATAACCGTGATATTCATCCATGGCTCTTGAATTTCCTC
>JACVQG010000017.1 GCA_015661045.1 Dehalococcoidia bacterium
TTCCATATCTTAGTAGGGGTCATTTTGACTTTCGCTGGGGTGAAATCTGGCATATCTTTCCTGAGAGGCATAGCGCCAACTGTCTTGTTGTAGGCTTCCTGGCCTTCCGGAGATAGCAACCAGTTGATAAAAACCCTGGTTGCATTGGGGTGGGGGGCATCTTTGGCCATGAGCACTGGCTCTACCTGAGATGTGTTCCCTTCCTTCGGAGTTAAAACTTTCAATGGAGCGCCCTCCATAATAATTGGAGCTACTGTATTTCCCCCGGCTGCAAACTCTATAGCATATTCCCCACGGCCCACCATCATATAAGACTCCCGCTGGCTGCCACCCCAAAGGTTGATCTGTTGTTGCGCCAGTCGCCGGAAGTAATCATAGTCCAGTGCTTTGTGATAGGTTAGTGTGGAAAACAGGTTAAGCCCGTTCCCGGTGCTGCGGGGGTCGGACATTATTATCTTACCTTTCCACTTAGGTTCCAAAATATCATACCAGGATTTAATTTCATCGGGCTTGACCAGGTTGGTATTAACCAGCATCCCTAACATTGTAAAGCTGAATGCTATTATCTGCTGTTGGGGACCATAGACCGGATCGATATAATAAATACTTTTGTCCCGTAATGCCGGTAATTTGTCCGCAGTACTTTCCGCCAGGCCCTCCATGACGATCTCCGTGGCGCTGGAAACGCCTGTTTGTACTATATCGGCGATGGGTTGTTTTATGGACTTTTCAACTTTTAGCTTCTCGACCTGCTGTCGCCCTCCCAGAATAAGCAGGTCTACGGGGATTCCGTACCGGGCTGTGAAAGCTGCCATGATCTCCCGTCCGGCGTTGGCAAAGGGTGTAGCGCCATAAACTACCAGCCGTCCTTCTTTTCTGGCGGCTTCAATTACCCCAGCCCATGCTGTGTCCTGAGAAGCCGGAGCCGGGATATTGGTTGTGGAAACTGAAACCGGGGCAGGTACGGGTGTAGCTGTCTCGACAGGTCGGGACTTTGGAGCGCAAGCCGCTAGCACTGAAAAGACTATCAGGATTGCTATCCATATATGAACTCGGCTTTTAAACATTATTACCTCCTCAGCGTTAATGAAATGGACGAGGTAAACCCGGGTGTATCGCTACTCAGATACCGTATGGTTTTAGTTATTCGTTACCCCGAAATCCAGACTGTTTGCGGAAGTATATCCATTAGTAACGGTATTGTCAAGTAAAAAAATAAGCCCTTGTGGACCTAAGGCGATTTACATGCAAATTAATATTTTGGTATCCGGCGGAAAACCATCTACTGGAATTCACCCATACCCGATGACCGGGGGAAGTAAATACGAAACAAGCATAATGGCTACTTTAAAAAGTTTTGTAGCTGAACCATAAAAGTTTTGCTCATTTTACCAGAAGCTTTGTCTTAAACCCCTTGAATTTTTAGTCTTTTTGTGTTATTTTATATTTAACTGAGTAACTTTTTAACGAAGTGGGGAATACCCACTTTTTTGTTGTATGGGGGTTGAGGCCGGATGAAAAGTGAATTTTTAATGGCTATCACCCAGCTTGCTGCTGAAAAGAACCTGCCTAAAGAGGTGATTCTATCCGCAGTTGAGACTGCTTTAGTAACCGCCTATAAAAAAGATAGCTTTATTTCCAATCAGAATATATCCGTAAAAATCAACCCCAATAACGGGGAAGTCAAAGTCTATGTTCAGAAAATAGTTGTTGAAACGACCTCTGATCCCAGCCGGGAGATTATTGTCGCTGAAGCTAAGAAGTTAAACATGCAGGCTCAAATCGGCGATAAAGTTGATGTAGAAGCGACTCCCCAGAACGCCGGACGAATTGCCGCTCAAACCGCCAAACAAGTCGTGTTGCAACGATTACGCGAGGCCGAACACGATGCCATCTTTGAAGAGTTCCATGGGAAAGAAGCTGATATTGTTAGCGGGATTGTTCAGCGAATAGAACCAAAACAAATCATTTTTGAACTGGGCCGGACCCAGGGTGTGTTACCTGCCGCAGAACAGGTTCGCGGTGAACGGTACCGGGCAGGCCAGCGGATTAAGCTATACCTGATGGAGACCTTGCGTACGCAGAGGGGGCCTCAGGTAGTGGTCTCTCGGGCTCACCGTAATCTGCTGAGGCGTCTTTTGGAGTTGGAAGTCCCTGAAATCTACAACGGATTAGTAGAAATAAAAGCGATTGCCAGGGAAGCTGGATACCGAAGTAAGGTCGCCGTAGCTGCCCGCCAGCCCGGTATAGACCCTGTGGGATGTTGTGTCGGCCAGAGAGGCATTCGTATTCAGAATATTGTCAACGAGCTAAACGGGGAAAAAATAGATATAGTACTCTGGGACCCTAATATTAGCGTTTTTATCGCTAATGCCCTCAGTCCAGCCCAGACATTAAATGTTAACGTAATAGAGTCCGAGAAAGCAGCTACTGTCATAGTGCCGGACAGACAGCTATCGTTAGCTATAGGTAAGGATGGTCAGAACGCCCGCCTGGCAGCAAAGCTAACCGGGTGGCGTATCGATATTAAAAGCTCTGCTGCTGTGGAGGCGGAGCAGGCAGCCAAAAAAGCGCCCGAGGTTCCACAGCTTATGGATGCCCAACAACTGCCTGCGGAAACCCGTGTGGAAGAAACTCGGCAACCTGTTGCAGCGGTAGCGGCCAAGCTAATAGCTGAGGTACCCGTAGTTACCACACGCTCTGAGCCTAAAGTGGAACAGCCTGAAGTAGCAGTACCAGTAAGTGTAGCTCAACAGGAGCCCGTCACAGTTGGGGTACCTGTTGATGAAGCGTTGTTTATACATAAACCAACCGAAACAAAAACTCGGCTCCGTTTTGCCGAAGACCTGCAGTTACGAAGGGTCGTTACCCCAGAGCCTACCGGTAAGAAAACTAAAAAGCGCGGCTCCGGTAGAGACGAACCGATGGGGAAGGGCGGGGAATTAAAAGCAAAGAAATCCAGGCGTCCGGAAGACTATCTTGACGATATGGACATGGACGAAGCTAACGGCTAAACCATTTTCCTCTGGGGTGGCGCTGTGTCGGTAGTTAGTAACCCAAAACTAAAACATATACCGGAGCGTACCTGTATTGCGTGCCGCGGGAAAACCGCAAAAGGGAAACTTATTCGATTAGTTCGCGCATCAACAGGGGATGTCCAGGTGGATAACACCGGTAAGCTCCACGGCCGGGGAGCTTATCTCTGTGCTTTCAGGGATTGCTGGGATGCTGGTTTAAAGGGTAACCGGCTGGAATATACACTCAAGGGAAAGATCGACGTAGAGAGCCGGAAGCGGCTCTGGGAATACAGGCAAACATTGCCAGAGAGGTCGTAGGTAGTGGTTAAGGAAGCCAAGCCACTAGAACAAACCCAGAAGACGCTAGAGTTGCCCCCTACTATTAGTGTTAAGCAACTGAGCGAATTGGTTAAGGCGAACCCTGTTGATATTATCAAGCAGCTTATGCGCAACGGGGTCATGGCCAGTATTAACCAGGTAATAGACTTCGATACAGCGGCTGTCATCGCAGCCGACCTGGGATTTGAGTCTCATCTGGTAACGCCACCGCCTGCTCAGAAAGCCGAGACGAAAAAGTTATCCCGGCCGGTAGCTACAGGGGATGCGTTGCAAGCACGCCCGCCGGTAGTTACCATAATGGGACATGTCGACCATGGGAAGACCTCCCTCCTGGATGCCATCCGTCAAACCAACGTTACAGCTACCGAGGCCGGCGGCATTACCCAGCATATCGGCGCCTATCAGGTTGAGGTGAACGGACGGAAAGTCACCTTCCTGGATACGCCTGGTCATGAAGCCTTTACTGCCATGAGGGCCCGGGGAGCACAGATTACAGATATCGCAGTTGTGGTAGTGGCTGCGGATGACGGCATAATGCCCCAGACTATAGAGGCAATAGACCATGCCAGGGCTGCAGGAGTACCGATTGTAGTGGCAATTAATAAAATTGATAAGCCCGGCGCAAACGCCGATCTGGTTAAAAAACAGTTAGCCGACCACGGCCTGGTAATTGAGGAATGGGGTGGCGATACTGTTTGTGTGGCGGTCTCAGCCAAGAAAAAACTCGGAATTTCTGACCTTCTGGAAAACATCCTGATAGTCGCAGACGTAGCAGAGCTGAAGGCGAATCCCCAACAAATAGCCGAAGGAACAGTAATAGAAGCCGAACTGGATAAAACCCGCGGATCGCTAGCTAAAGTGCTTATTCAAAATGGAACCTTGTATCTGGGCGATACGGTGATTGCCGGCGATACCTGGGGTAAGGTCAAAGCCATGTTTAATGATAAAGGGAAGAGGATTAAGCAGGCTGGACCAGCTACTCCTGTGGCAATATTAGGTTTAAGCGGCGTGCCCCGGGCTGGTGATTTACTTATAGCAACTGCGGAGAACCAGGCCAGATCCATTCTGGAAAAACGCCTGGCTGAAGAACAGCTAAAAGCCCAGGTAGCCAAAAAGTCCGTAACTCTGGACGACCTGTTTGCTCAGGTAAGCCAGGGTAAGGTAAAAGACCTTAACATAGTGCTTAAAACCGATGTCCAGGGTAGCATCGAGCCAATAAAGAATTCCCTGGAGAAGTTATCCACAGAGCAGGTAAGAGTAAGAGCAATCCATTCCGGTACGGGTAGTATTACCGAAAGCGATGTCCTGCTGGCTATGGCTTCAAGGGGTATTATTATAGGATTCAACAGCAGCCCACAACCTGGGGCTAAACATCTGGCTGAAACCGAAGGGGTGGACATCAGGGTATATAGCATCATCTATAATGTCATAGATGATGTTCAAAAGGCTCTTAAGGGTATGCTGGAACCTACTTATCAGGAGGTTATAGAAGGGAGAGGCAGGGTAATAACTGTGTTTCCCCATGGTCGTAAACTACGTATTGCAGGAATCCTGGTGTCCGAAGGGAAATTGAGCCGGTCATCTAAGGTGAGAGTGCTGCGTCAGGGACAGGTCGTGGCAGATACCTCATTTGATAGTTTAAGGCGTTTTAAAGATAATGTATCCGAAGTTATGGCTGGTTTAGAGGCCGGTATTTTATTGGAAGGTTATAACGAATTTCAAGAAGGCGATGTAATAGAAGCTTACCGCAAGGAAAGAAGCAACTAATCCCCTTTTGTCTCTTCTCACCGGATTGAAGTGCATATTTGCTATTGATGATCCAGACGGCTACATATTTCCCTCTTTTTATAAGACGAATTGTTGATCAATTAATAAGTTATGTTTGCTGCCAGGTAGACTCCTGATTCAACCCTGTATTATATCATTCACATGGTTTATTAATCGTAGGTTAGACCGGAAGCAGGTGGAAGAATGACCCGCAGACAAGAACGGCTTAACGAGCAATTTCGCGAGGAAATCAGCGATCTTCTGTTACGGCAACTTAAAGACCCGCGCCTGGCTGGCGTTGTCAGTATAACGGAAGTCTCTATCTCTCCCGATATGAAAAATGCCTCGGTTTTTATAAGCGTTCTGGGCGATGAAGAGCAAAAGCAGACTGTATTAGCGGGTATGGTTGCAGCATCTGGTTTTATAAGACGCGAGTTGGGTCGCAGGCTGGATATCCGCTATATGCCTGAAATAGCATGCAAGCTTGATGAAACCATTGAGAAAGGCGCTTATATGCTAAATTTAATCCGGCAGGTATCTGTATCTGACGAACCAAAGGTTGTCAAAAAAGTCACCAGAAAGCAAAAATAGCGCTCGCCCCATCTTCATTTAATTAAGGTTATCAGTGTCGGATATACACGGTATCTTGAATATGTATAAACCACCCGGTATAACTTCCTTTCAGGTAGTAGCTAAGGTGAGACGATTGACAGGGACTAAGCGGGTGGGACATGCCGGTACTCTGGACCAGCAGGCATGTGGCGTTCTCCCTATAGCCCTTGGTCAGGCTAATCGTGTAATAGAATACTTACATGGTGAATCAAAGGTATACAGGGCACAGATTGAGCTTGGTTTGACTACCGATACCTACGACTCAGTAGGGCAAATTGTTAGTAAATCGGATGTTTCGTCGGTAACTCTGGAACGGCTCCGCGAAACCCTGGAAAATTTCAAGGGCCTTATTTGGCAGGTGCCACCTGCGTATAGCGCAATCCGCTATCAGGGACGGCGCTTACATGAACTGACCAGGGCAGGTATTCAAGTACCAATTGCCCCACGTCAGGTTAACATTTACCGGCTGGAATTGCTTGGGTGGGATTCTCCTTTTTTTGAGTTAGAAGTAGAATGTAGCAAGGGCACTTATATTCGCTCTTTAACTCAAGATATCGGCCAGGCGCTGGGGTGTGGAGCTTACATGAAAGCATTATCCAGGGAGAGGTATGGACCTTTCTTCAAGGATGGTTCAGTTTCTCTGGATGAATTGGAACTGTCCTGTAGAGACGGCGCCTGGGTTGATTTGCTTTACCCGTTGGATGAAGTGTTGCTTTCGTGGCAAGCAGTGATTCTGGGAGAAGGAAAAGAGAAAGCGGTCAGGCAGGGTCAGCAGATTGGGTGGGGAGACCCTAATACCTCAGCTAATAAATGCAGAGCCTACAATACGAATGGTTATTTTGTAGGTGTACTTAAAAACGAAATTGGTGATAGCAGGTGGATCCCGGAAAAAATTTTTAACTTAACACTTTCTCTATGAGAATGATACATTATTCCTGCTTTTAAAAGGGATTTGATATGTTAAAAAAGGTGGGTATTCTATACCATCCACGTTTAGAAAAAGCCAGAACACTGGCTGAGCAATTAAAAGAGGTTATCCAACAACACAAAGGACAGGCATGGCTTAGCTCTGCCTGGGGGGAGGAAGAGGCCCGGAGCCTTATGCCCGGCACAGAATTGGTGCTAAGCCTGGGAGGCGATGGCACCATCCTGAGAGCAGCCAGGTCGGTCGTGCCACGGCCTATCCCTATTCTGGGTATTAACCTCGGCCGCCTGGGGTTTATGACAGAGCTAAGCGCCAGTGAAGCCATCGAAAGTCTGCCTGGTTTTTTAAATGGTGGTGGTTGGGTGGAGGAAAGAGCAATGCTCCAGGCGGAAATTTTATCCCCCGGCAGGAAACCTGAAGAAGTATTCTCCTATTATGCATTAAATGATATTGTAGCTGGACGGGGAAAGCTGGGGCGATTGGTGCATATTAAAGCCAGGGTAGACGGCGAGTTGATTACTACATACCGGGCCGATGGGTTAATTGTAGCCACAGCCAGTGGAAGTACCGGCTATTCCTTATCTGCCGGTGGGCCAATCCTCCATCCCCAGTCACAGGAGTTGTTGCTTCAACCTATAGCTCCACATTTCTGCCTGGCTACGGCAATAATACTACCGCCGACTGCCAGCGTAGAACTGGAAATGGTGAGCGATGAACATGCTACAGCGAGTATTGACGGACAGGTAGATATTCCGCTGAACCAGTGTGATATAATCCGGGTAAAGCGTAGTCCGTATACAGCCCGTTTTTTACATGCCAAACCTCCAACAACGTTTTACAGGTTGGTAGGGCAACGTTTGAGCGGGCAACCGAATTAATAATAATCAAAGATATATCAACGGTAGGTCTAAGCGTGAAAATTGAAAAAGCCAGAATTGGCGATGTTCCAGGTATTCATAAACTAATAAACTTTTTTGCCGAACGAGGCGAAATGCTCCCCCGTCCCTTAAGTGAGGTCTACGAGAATATCAGGGACTTTTTTGTGATACGGGAAGGGACGGACCTCGTTGCCTGTGCCGCTTTACATATTCTGTGGTCGGATTTAGCGGAGATAAAGTCTCTGGCAGTTGACAAGGCGCGGCAGGAGCAAGGCATAGGCCGTTCGTTGATCGAGGCTTGCGTGCATGAGGCTAAAGAATTAGGGGTAGCCAGCCTGTTTTGTCTTACTTACCGCCCGACTTTCTTTGAACAATTTGGTTTCCAGCAGGTTGAAGTAATGAAATTGCCCCGTAAGGTCTGGGGCGAATGCCAGCGTTGTGCCAAGTTTCCCAACTGCGATGAAATTGCACTGGTGTTGCCATTGGTAAATCAACCCCCGGTAGGAAAAGCCCTATAGTAAATCACCAATTTGTTTTAAGAGTAATTGCTTATAACCCTCTCGCCCCTTTGGGGAGAGATTTAGAGAGAGGGTGAAATATTACCTGCTAACTTCTCTTTATGCAAATAACAGGAGAGGTGCATTTTGCCTGAAGAAAAAATCGTAAGCCAGCAGTATATTTACCGGGGTCGGGTAGTAACCCTGAGGATAGATAACATTGTACTTCCAGCTTCAGGCAAGATCACTACTCGCGAGATTGTGGAGCACGGGGACTGTGTGGTAATTGTAGCCATAGATGGGCAAGGCAATGCCCTTTTAGTGCGCCAGTTCCGTGAAGCCGTAGGTAAAACATTGCTGGAATTGCCCGCCGGCGGAATAAACCCCGCTGAGGACCCGGCGGATTGTGTCAGGCGGGAACTCCAGGAGGAAACCGGTTTTAAACCGCTCAAGGTTGAAAGGCTGGCGGGGTTTTATGCCAGCCCTGGCTTTTGCACTGAGTATATGCATCTATTTCTGGCTACCGGATTGGAACCCAGCCGCCTTTATGATGAAGATACTGAATCTATCGAGGTGGAAAAAGTGCCGATGGAGCGTATTCCACAGCTTATAGCTGATGGTTCTATTATCGATGCCAAGAGTATTGCTGGCCTTCTGTTGGCGATGAGAAGAAGATGAGATAACCTTGATGCGCCGGTGGGATTAGCTACAAATATGCCTCAACCTCGTTCAACCCCTTGATGCGCGGACAGTCTGTGATTTCAGTATAGAAGTCGTCCCTGTCCAGCAATAAAGGCCGGATACCTACCCCCTTGGCCCCAACAACATCTATGTGATACTGGTCGCCAACATGGATGGCCTCGCTAGCTGTGGTGTGAGCTTCCTCCAGGGCTTTAAGAAAAATGGCCGGATGGGGTTTACCCGGCGGTACGTCCACCGAGGTAATAATAAAATCTAATTGAGAATCCAGACCTAACTCTTTAAAAACATGGGTCTGGTTCCTGGTAATATTCGATATTATCCCCAATACCTGTACCCTTTTTCTCAGGGATTGTATACTGGGCAAAGCGTCTTCATAAAGGGCGAACCTGGATGGAAGACGGCGTAACTTCTGCCATATCTGAAGGGCTATCTCCGGGGACACGTCCAGCCCGGCTCCAGTCAGGATACGCCGCTCATATTCAGCAAAGACCTTTAACCTGTCTACTTCAGAACGTCCATCTACCGGGTCGCGAACGCTTTCCTGATAGAAGTAATCGTCTGCTGCCGGATAAGCCCGGCGCAGTTTTGCAATTGAAGGTTCAAGCCCAAATTCTCCGCATACCTGTACCTGACGTTGTTCCCGCGGTGGATCAAAACGGGCTAATGTATTATAAAAATCCAGGAATACTGCCTGGGTCACTCTTCAAGTGTCCTCTACACCATGGTCCTTAAGATAATCCATCGCATCCTGGACGGTTTTCATTTTTTCAGCGTCTTCGTCAGGAATTTCAATCTTGGTATTGGCGTTGCTGAATTCTTCTTCCAGCGACATGATGAGTTCAACCAGGTCCAGGGAATCGGCGTTGAGGTCGTCTACGAAAGAAGCTGAAAGTACAACCTTTTCCTCTTCCACACCTAATTTATCAGCGACCAGCCTCTTAAGCCGTTCTTCCACTGTGGCCATCTAATCACCTCCAGAATAATAAATTAAAGAAAATACCTATCTGATCAAGCGGTTTTTGGTTGGTTGAGTATCAGAGTACTTACCGAGCTTAGTACCCCGTTAATAAATTTATGCGAGCTTTCACTGCCAAACGTTTTAGCTAGCTCGACAGCCTCGTTTATAGCTACTTTCACTGGAGTAATATTATGGTGTAAAAGCTCGAAAATAGCAAGTCGGAGAATGTTCCTGTCTACAGGTGAAATTTGGGAAACCGGCCAGGCTGGCGCAAAACGTTTAATCATATCATCGATGTTGCCACGGTTCTCCATAACACCGGTTACCAACTCCCGTGTAAAAATTGAAGTTTCCGGAGCCATTTCCCTTTCCCCCAGAAGCCTATCAACCGTAGTCTCCGTGGAATGTCCTGACATATCAATTTCGTAAAGCGCTTGTAAAGCTATGATTCTTGCTCTATGTCGTGAGCTACCCACGGGTTTAAATTTTTTTTCTGATTTGTTAACAGGAATTTCTTTCATAAGTTATTGCTGATATAGTTAATCAAAACTTACTATGATATTATACGGTGCTATTTCCATTGCTGCAACAAGGGTAAAAGTTTACTAATTTTACTCTATACCCCCGACTTAAGTTGGGGGTATAGAGTTATTAATCACATAAAATGCTATGCGTCTACGGTTGGCCTCGGTAACAGTCCTGCCTTATCTATAAGGCCGGGCACGCTTTCTTCCCAGCCTACGGCCATAATGTGGATACCGTGCACACCTGGTATCTGTTTCATCTGTTCTATAAGCTCAAGGGCGATCTTCGTGCCCTCTTCGCGGCCATATTCCGCTTTGAGTTTTTTATCGGCGCCGCCTTTATCCTCCGCTGCTTTCATGCGTTTTACGATTTCATCCGGGACTACTACACCTGGGACATTGGTCTGCATGTACCGGGCTGCGCCAGAGGTCCGGATGGGAATAATGCCTGCCAGGATATGGACCTGTTTATCCAACCCCCGGTCGCAGACCATTTTCATCCAACGGACGAATTTAGGTACATCATATACAGCCTGGGTCTGGATGAAATCGGCCCCTGCTTTAATTTTCTTTGCCAGACGGATGACGCGGAATTCAAAGGGGTCGGCGTAGGGATTCTCGGCAGCGCCTATGTACATGGGAGTGGGGCCGCTAATATCCTCGCCGTTGAGGAACTTCTTTTCATCCCGTATTTTTTTCAGGGTCTGGATTAGCTGAATGGAGTCTATGTCAAAAACATTTTTAGCGGTTGGATGGTTACCGAATTTCTGGTGGTCGCCCGACAGGCAGAGGAAGTTACCCACACCCAGGGCAAGAGCCCCCAGGACATCGCTCTGGATGCCGATGCGGTTCCGGTCCCGGCAGACTATCTGCATCAGCGGGTCAGCGCCAACCTGTTTCAGCAGAGCGCACCCGGCCAGGCTGCACATGCGGACTATTGCCGTCTGATTGTCGGTTACATTCAAGGCGTCGCAGGCCGGTTTCATTATTGCGCCCTTC
>JACVQG010000222.1 GCA_015661045.1 Dehalococcoidia bacterium
AATGATTAAATCCTCCCAGGCCGCTCAGGTTCCACCCAAACCCGGGGTGCTTGGAGTGGGGGCCGGATTGACCCTGGTTGGTTGTACTTAACATTATCAGCTTTGGATTTACCTGGCGTAATGTATCGTAGTCGAAACCTAAACGGGCTATAACTCCAGGAGTAAAATTCTCTACCACCACATCGGCCCATTTTGCCAGTTCCAGCACCATGTCCTTACCTCGGGGATTGGAAAGATTTATAGATACGCTTTTTTTGCTACTGTTATAGAAACGAAAACTGGCTGACCTGTTCAGGCCGGGTTTACCATCCTTAAACGGAGGGCTGGCGCGTGTCTGGTCAAAATTGCTCGGTGACTCAATCTTTAATACCTGAGCGCCGAAATCCGCAAGGTATTTTGTAACCAGGGTGCCTGCCAGAAACCAGGTGAAATCCAGGACTTTGAGTCCTTCTAATGCCTTGTCATTGAGTTTGTTGGGTTGATTGAGTTCTTTGAGTTGGTTGGGTTTGCTGACTGTTGATTCATTTGTCTTATTATGGAGAGCGGTTGCTTCCAACTCAGAGAAGACTTTCTGATTATGTTCGCCGAGTAGCGGCGCACGGCTTTTAATCTGCCAAGGAGTGAGCGAAATCCTGGTTGGAGATCCCGGATACGTAAATGAGGTACCCAGCTCCGGGTGTTCGACGGTTACCCAGTGGTTGCGGGCTTCCAGTTGATGGTCGTGGATTATATCCGTTAAATTGGACACAGGGAACAGAGGGATATGGCGTCCTTCATACAGTTCAGTTTTCGTGTGACACAGAAAAAAATCGGCGAAAATACTCTGCCACGACTCAATTTCTTTAGTTATGGTAGTAGGTTTTCTTAATGCCTCCCAGTTTACTTTCTCCAGTAAGCCTGCCTTTCCCTCGGATACCATCCAGGACACCAGAGGGAGAACGCCCCGCAGGTGACCGCCAATTCCAAACCGGAAGGTTACCGTTCCATCCTTGCAGGGCCAGACCAACCTGAATTTAAGCCCGTTGCCCAGAGGACGCAAGGCGCCTTCCCGCTGGCTTAATTCCTTATTAAACTCCCAGATAGAATACTCAATTGCTAACAATCTGGCAACCGCTGCTTGAGCCGATACGTCTACATGTTGTCCCTGGCCGGTCCTGATGCGGTAGTTAAGGGCTATCATGCCAGCCGCCGCCCCATGGGCGCAGGCCAGTAGATATGCCTGGGGAACGCTAATTCGCACCGGAGGGCGGTCGGGGTCGCCGGCGCTAAACATCTGCCCGCCCATAGCCATGAGCACAATATCCGAAGCCTTAAGGTCTTTGTAGGGGCCTGTCTGCCCGAAGGGTGTGATGGAGATAAGGATAATGCCGGGATTGATCTGTCTGAGGGTAGAGTACCCCAGACCTATATTGTCTAAAAAGCCAGGAGTGAAAGACTCGATTACAAAGTGAGCGCGGCTGGCCAGCCGCCTGAATATATCTTTATCTCCCGGACTTTCAATATTTAGGGTTATGCTCCGTTTATTAGTATTATATGCCCACCATGTCAGACTGTGTTCCGCGAGGGGTCTATCAAGGTAAAAGGGGCCGGCATTGCGGGCCGGGTCGCCCCCCGGCGGTTCGATCTTGATAACATCGGCGCCCAGGTCGGCCAGAATTTTACTGCAAAAGTGGCTGTTCGCATCGGTCAAATCCAATACCTGGTAAGGCGAGAGCAGGGAATCGGTCATGTAACTCCAATTCTTCAGTTTATTTGAATCAAGCCATCACTGTCCCTTAAAAACTGGCTCTCGTTTCTCTTGAAAGGCATGAGCAGCTTCCACAAAATCATCACTCATAAGTAATTGTGATTGAGCCGAGGCCAGAAGGGTTAGCGCCGTATCAAAGTCAACTTCCAATCCTTTATACAGGTTTATTTTGTTCTGGCGGAGGGCAAGAGGCGGTCCTTTAGCTATTTGGTCGGCAAAAACCATTGTCTCCCGTTCGAGATCTTTAGACGGGATAAGCCGGTTCAAGATATGTAACTGCAAGGCTTCCTGGGCTTCTACCATGCGGGCCGAGAAAATTAGCTCGGCGGCCACGCCTACGCCAACCAAACGGGGTAAAAGCCATGTAGTGCCGAAGGCGGTTGTCAGTCCACGGGCTGTCCAGGCCACTTTGAAACGGGAGTTCTCACAGCCTATTCTCATGTCACAGGCCAACGCGATATCGAAACCCGCCCCGGCGGCGGGGCCGTTTACCATGGCAATAGTGGGAATTTCCAGGTTCTGGATGGCAAGGGTTATGCCTCGTGTATATTCACGGACCATTTGGGCTAACTTAGCCGGACGGCGGCTGGGATCAGCCGCAATATTAGCGGGATTGCCGGACTTAAAGTCTCCGCCAGCGCAAAAAGCTCTGCCGGCTCCGGTTATGACAAGAACCCGCATTTCGCTGTCATTGGCGACATTCTGAATGGCATCAGCTATTTCAGCGTCCTGAACTTTCCCCAGCACATTCAGGCGCTCGGGTTGATTGAAGGTGAGTGTAGCTATATAGTTTTGTTTTTTTAGAAGAATATATTGATAAGACAAAACGCCTCCTTATGATTAGCCGCTAAGTCATTAATTACTGGCGCACATGGATTAGCAGGGGCATCAATCCCTATCGTCCCACCAGCTTATCGAACCACTTCTCTCTAAAGAGAGCGGTTGCCTTATCCAATTGCTCGTTGCTTATTACCAGGGGCTTTGTCATAGTAAGTTGTACAGCTTTAGGGCGAAAATCCGGCACATCTTTACGGACCATTTTGTTGGACTGGGCCTTGCCGATAATACTTTGCCCCTCGGCGCTGAACATCCAATTGAGGAATAGCTTACCGGCGTTGGGGTTGGGGCTGCCTGCAATGGCGGCAGACGAACTGGTGGTTACCACCATGCCTTCCTTCATATCTATTGCCTGGATAGGCGCATTGTCGTTTGCCAATTGTGCAGCCGTGCCGTCGGCGCTTTTGAGTGTTATGTAGGACTCTCCCCGGGCCAGAATACGCAAATCATCATATTCGCTGACGGTAAACCGGAGTTTTTGCTGGTAGAGGGTTTTAACATATTTCTCGTCCCAAACCTTGGCATCCATGAAGACGACTATAGACTGATAGGTGCCAGGTGACAGGTTAGGGTCGAGGAGCGTCATTTTGCCAACCCATTTGGGATCGAGGAAATCGTTCCATGACTTTGGCGCTTCCTCCGGTTTAACCAGTTTAGTATTTATGTAGGGCGAATACTCAATTATCCGGTAAGCAAGATTGGCTTTGTCTTGGGGGTCGATAGCTGTGGGTTCCACAAGCCAAACGCCTTTTTCTTGAAAAGAGGGTAGCTTATCGGTCAGCGAGACTAACAACCCCTCGATTTTCATATTACCTAGATGAACGGAGCTTCCTTCAGTGATATCCGCCACTTGCTGCCGCATGCGTTTCTCCGTCTTAAGCCGTTCCAGGAACTCTGCGCCACGGCCGGTCAATATGTCCAGTCGGATACCATATTTATCTTTGAAAGCCTTACTTACATTTAAGCCGATATCGCCTACCCATGTATAGCTATATACATTTACTTTGCCTTCTTTTTTTGCCGCCTCTATCAAAGTAGCCCATGCATCTTCGGGCGGGTCCCCCATTACGGAAGACGGTTTAATAGTTACAGCAGTCGTTGGGGCCGTTGCGGGAGATGTTTGTTGAGATGGTGATGGAGAACAGGTTGCCAGTATAAGACTCAATCCAGCAATAACAAGAATCCAACCAGACCTAAACCACTTCATTATAGTACTCCTTCACGATGTTATATTTTGCTTCCTCGCTGGTGCATAGTTCGTTTTGCGTATAATAACGGTCTGGCGGGAACGTTGTCAAGGAATTAACCAGACAGTCATAAAAATCAGATGTTGATGTTCTGTGATTTTGTCACACCTTAACTGTTCTGTGAAAATGTCACTCCATGATAGAAGGAGTGACAATGACGAAGAAAGAACAGGAACGGTCAGTGGTGTTAAACAAAGTTCTGATTGGGGAGCTTAGCAAGAGACAAGCGGGTGAGGTGATGGGTTTATCAGTGCGCCAGGTGAAGAGATTGCTTGTGGGCTATCGAAAGGAGGGTGCTCAAGTGCTGACGCACGGTAATAGGGGCAGAAAGCCCAAGCACACTCTGGATGACGATATAAAGGAGAGAGTTGCTGCCCTAGCTGGCTCAACCTATGCAGGGGTTAATACTCAACATTTCACCGAGCTTTTGGCAGAGCGTGAAGATATTGTCCTTTCTCGCTCCTCGGTGCGCCGCATTCTCCTTGACGTTGGGATA
>JACVQG010000223.1 GCA_015661045.1 Dehalococcoidia bacterium
GCTGATACCACCGGGGTGGTGGAGGAAATAAGTCTTAAGCGGACGGTCCTCCGGGATATGGATGGCGCCGTTCATTTTGTGCCTAACGGAGAGATAAGGGTAGCCAGCAATCTTACCCGTGGCTGGTCGAGGGTAAACCTTAATGTATCCGTTGGATACAACGAAGATTTAAGCAAAGTGATTGATGTTATTAATCGGGTAGGGAAGGAACTATATCTGGACCCGTCATGGTCGCCTAATATTTTAACTGCGCCACAGGTATTGTGGGTGGACAAACTGGGGGACTCGGGAATCGAAATAAAGATTATTGGCGATACCAAACCGCTGCAACAATGGCCGGTCATGGGGGAACTCCGCCTGAGGTTAAAAAAGACTTTTGATGAACAAGGGATTGAGATCCCGTGGCCTCATACTAAAGTCTACTTTGGCAACTCGCCTTTCCACATGGACTCTAAAGAGAACCCCGGGCAGAAGAGCGGAAAGCAATAAATAATCGAATTGGTATACTTATGTTTCTTCCCATGCTTCGGCGCTAACCAGGGGAACGAATCGGCAACCGCCAAGATACTCGGTGATATTTGTCTTTGCCAGCTTTGTTACCTTAACCAACTCCTGGTCATAACGAGAGCCTATGGGAATTACCAGGCGGCCATATATTGAAAGCTGGTCGAGCAGGCCCTGGGGAACACGGGGAGCGCCAGCGGTTACCAGGATGGCGTTGTAGGGGGCTGAAAGGGGCCAGCCTAAAACTGGCCCGGCAATATGGAATTCTATATTGAAATAACCCAGTTTAGCCAGGAGAGACTCGGCATTTACTGCCAACTCCGGGAGCCGTTCCACACTAATTACCTGGCGGGCTAGTTCTGACAGGATAGCAGTCTGATAGCCGCTACCGGTCCCAATCTCTAAGACCTTTTCCGTTCCTGTGAGACCCAGCGCCGATGTCATCCAGGCTACCATAAAAGGCTGCGATATCGTCTGCTGTAAACCAATGGGTAATGGACGGTCTTCATAAGCTAAATAGCGGCTTTCCCACGGCACAAAAAGCTCTCTGGGGATCCTGGACATCGCATCAAGAACTCTGGAGTCCTTGATGTGGAACCGAAGTTTATCAATTAACTGGGCCCGCTCGGCAGCGAAATCTTGCTGGCCATTATCCAGAAACGCCCTCCTATTTCCACATAAAATATAGAACTATGAAAACAACAACAATACCGCCCACTATAATAGCTATGCTTTTTAAATCCTTGCTAACGTAACTATAATCAGGAGTCCTCTCTTTAGAGAGAGTTGCAGCAACTTTAGGTGTGATAACGATCTGGGTGGAAGGGCTATGAAGGGTAGTTGCTGGACGAGGTGTTGTTCTGGCGCGCCTTTTATTACGGCGGTATGGCGCCCGTGAAGTATTGCTTTGTGGTCTATCAGGCACTTTGGTTCCCTCCGTTTATCTATTTAGCTCTGGGATGCGATTTCTCGTAGGAATTACGGACATGTTCACTGGTAAGATGGGTGTAAACCTGGGTGGTGGAAATGTTCCGGTGGCCTAGCATCTCCTGGACAGCACGCAAGTCGGCTCCGCCGCTGAGCATGTGGGTTGCAAAACTATGGCGTAAAGTGTGGGGTGTGATATCTCCCTTAAGACCGGCTGTTTTAGCATAGGTTTTAAGAATCTGCCAGAAACCCTGGCGGGTAAGCCGTTGCCCCCGGTGGTTAAGGAATAGCGCTGGTTCATCAGGGGAGTGATTCAATAGCTTCGGCCTGGAATTGTCTATATAATCGGCCACTATCTGAGCTGCACGGGGATGTACAGGGATAACCCTCTCTTTGGAGCCTTTGCCCAGGCACCGCACATGGCCTTCCTGCGTATTAACGTTATCAGGGTTTAACGAAACCAGTTCACTGACCCGCATTCCGGTTGCGTAAAGTAGTTCAAGCATGGCCCTATCTCTTATAGCGTCGGGTGCGCTGGATTTGGAAGGCGCATCCAAAAGGAGGCGTACTTCAGCAATAGTTAAGGGTTTAGGGAGTGACTTCCCCAGTCGTGGAGATGCGAGGTTTTCGGTTGGGTCTGACTCTAAGTTGCCTTCAGCCACTAAAAAACCAAAAAACGATTTGACGGCAGCTATTTTTCTGGCAAGTGTCGTGGGTTCATAATCCCTTTGTTTTAAATCCAGGATAAAACTCAGCAGTACCTGACGGTCTACATCTGAAGAACGCGAGGCCAACTTGGAATGAGAATTATTATTTACGAACTTACTTAGTTGATTAAGGTCGTTGCGATAAGCAGAAACTGTATGAGGAGAATAACCCTTTTCCACCGAAAGGAAGTCTATAAAGGATTCTATATCTTCGTTCATAAAGTCTCCTTTTATATCACAAGTTAATCACAAATTTAAACTCGGTTTATTCTAACATAATGTAGTAGACATAACAAGAGGTTGTGACCGCCAAAATCCACCGCCAATTCAATGTGGCTGAAGGGGCCATTCTTTCACCCAGGTGGTGTTGAGCAATCCTATTCGGGAGACGGCAATTAATCTCTCCCTTTGGTAAAGGGAGATTGAGAGGGATTTTCCTATGCCATTGATGTAACAGGAAAATCCCCCTTCTACCCCCCTTTGCGAAAGGAGGTAAAATGGGGCAAAGCCACTCTCGAAGTCACACGCAAGACATTCTTGACTTGTTTTGATGTCAGGGTTTGAAGGGAGATTTAGGGCCGTTGGTTAATAAGGTCTTTAAATACAGGGAGTGCCCCGATAAAATCGGGGCACTCCCTGTATTTATATCTGAATAGTTATCGTTTAGTTATCAAGGGTATGTTGATCAACCAACCTTTGGCAGCTCTTTCAGAGCATTATCCACCAACTCCTTGGGATATTCAAAGTCTACGAGCTTGCCAGACAGGTATTCATCGTAGGCGCCCAGGTCAAAATGGCCGTGCCCGCTCAACGCTAACAGGATTGTCTTCTTCTCACCCGATGCCTTGCACTTAAGGGCTTCGTCTATTACAACCTTGATGGCGTGAGATGGCTCGGGAGCCGGTAGAATCCCCTCAGTTCGGGCAAAGGTAACGGCTGCCTTGAAGGTAGCTATCTGGTGGGTGGCTTGAGCTTCAATCAGTTTTAGACTGTGAAGATGGGAAACGATAGGGGCCATGCCATGATAGCGTAAACCTCCGGCATGGATACGCGGCGGCACGAAAGAATGACCGAGGGTAAACATTTTAAGTAATGGGGTCAGCATGGCAGTGTCACCGAAATCGTAGGCATATTGTCCCTTTGTCAGGCTTGGGCAAGCTTCAGGTTCCACGCAAATTATGCGTAAATTCTTGCCTTTAATTTTATCCTTGATAAAAGGCAGGAACGTTCCGGCGAAATTGCTTCCTCCACCGATACAACCTACAATCATATCCGGATAGAAACCAGCCATTTCCATCTGTTTTCTTGTTTCGAGGCCGATAACTGTTTGATGAAGCAACACATGATTCAGGACGCTGCCCAGTGAATATTTGGTATCATCATGAGAAACCGCATCCTCAACAGCTTCGCTTATGGCTATTCCCAGGCTACCCGGAGAATCTGGTGTCTTGGCCCGGATAGTCCGGCCGGCATTCGTATCCTCACTGGGACTGGGCACCACCGTAGCCCCCCAGGTTTCCATC
>JACVQG010000018.1 GCA_015661045.1 Dehalococcoidia bacterium
TAAGCTACGCCAAGAAGAACCATAATGACACTATTCTACCTTGACACGTCTGCGATTCTGAAAATGTACAAAAGCGAAAACGGTTCGGAATTTGTTGAAGAGTTGATCGGGCAACGGAAGTCGGGCGAAACTTTAGTGAGCTCGCTTATCACGGCAGTTGAAGTATTTTCTGTGGCATCGCGGATGACCAAGGGAAATATCTTAAGCCGTAAAGAGTATGATAGTCTGACTTCCCGGTTTCTTGCAGATTTCACATCCCACTTCCAGGTAGAGGCTGTGGACAATCCTCTAATTATTGCCTCCATAACGATAACGGCAATCCACGGACTTAGAACGGCGGACGCGATACACCTTGCGGCAATTCAAAGGGCGAAGAGTATTGTTGTAGAACCTGAACAGTTCTTTGCAGTTACCAGTGATAAGGAGATGATTGTAGCCTGTCGTACCGAGAGTATTAAGGTGCTTAACCCTGAGGAAGTCACCTCTAAAAATCTTTTGAGAAGCATAAGGTGACACAAATACTCAAATAATTGCAACTTGGTAGTGCGTCGGACATCAATAATAAGGATCGTGAATAAGGATCGTGGCCGTAACCCAGACTTGTCTGCAAATATTCCACATGTTACCGTATATTCCGATCTGGCGGGTATACCGAGGGTGGTGGGGGGGAGGGGGTAGTTGTCTCAAACCGGCCGTTTTAGTAACGAATCACTCAGATATAACCTCTTTCTACCTCTTGACAGATACGATAACCCCGCATATAATTACTCCAGCCGTGCAATACAGGGGTGACACAAAATTTAATGTGGCCCAACTCCTCAGGGAATCTGTGGGGGCCATGCGGAATTACCAGATTCAACCAGAGGTTGAAATCAGGCAAGGGGAAAGAGTTACCTTTAAGGGGCAGCTTGAGTTAATACGGACGGATAAAGGAATCCTGGCCAGGGCTAACCTGAAATCTTCAATCCCTGAAACCTGTAGCCGATGCCTCGCTTCTTTCAGCTACCCGTTATCGGTAGAGTTTCAGGAGGAATTCTACCCGACTATAGAGGTAAACCTGGGCTTAAAGCTTCCACCACCAGAGGATTCCAGCTCTTTTACGATTGATGAGAATCATATTTTGGATTTCGGGGAGGCAGTCCGCCAGTACTCTGAGATGGCGCTTTCTTTAAAACCTCTGTGTCAGTCTGAATGCGCTGGTTTGTGTCCACAATGCGGAAAGAATCTAAATGAAGGGTCATGTAAATGTGACACTTCAACAATTGACCCGAGATGGCTGGCGCTCAGGGATTTGCAAATAACAAACTAAACGTGCAGGTATTAGAGTAGCATTTGTATGTGCTCTGTTAATTAAGGAAGGATATATAATGGCACCACTACCTAAAAAGAGATGTCCCAAGGCACACCAGGGGAACCGACGGAGTCACATAGCCATAAAAGCCCCGGCCCTGGTTCTGTGCTCCCAATGCCATAGCCCTAAACTGTCGCACCATGCCTGTCCTACATGCGGCACCTATGCCGGCCGGGAAGTTATAAAGATTAAGGCAGAGAAGAAATAGAAAGCAGTAGAGTGTATTTTCTAATCAGTGTCACATACAGGAAGGCCTTTTGATTAGAACATCTATTTGTGACCTCTTTGGTATCGAATATCCTATCATCCAGGGAGGGATGGCCTGGCTGGGAACAGCCGAGCTAGCCGCTGCCGTGTCCGAGGCTGGTGGACTTGGAACTATCGGCGCTGGTAGCTGCCCCGTTTCCTGGGTAAAGGAGCAAATTTATCTTACGAGGGAGCGAACAAGCAAACCTTTCTGTGTTAATATACTTCTTATGTCCCCTTATGCCAGGGAAGTTATAGAATTAGTTATAAAAGAAAAGGTACCCGTGGTGGCCACTGGCGCCGGCAACCCGGGTATTTTTGTGCCCGGATTCAAAGAGGCCGGAATTAAAGTGATGCCGGTGGTCTCCAGTGTGCCACTCGCCCGGCGGCTGGAGCGGTCCGGAGTGGATGCGATTGTTGCCGAAGGGATGGAATCAGGGGGACATATCGGAGAGACAACCACTTTAGCCCTTTTACCCCAGGTGATAAACGCAGTTCATATCCCGGTGATAGCTGCGGGCGGGTTTGCTAACGGAGCAGGTCTGGTGGCTGCGCTGGCTATGGGAGCGCAGGGAATTCAAATGGGGACTCGCTTTATTTGCAGTGACGAATGTATAGCCCACCCTAAATTCAAACAAAAAATCGTAGATTCGGGCGACCGGGCTACAACGGTAACCGGAGGCCCGACCGGACACCCTATCCGTTGCCTGGAGAACAAACTTACCCGCCAGTTTCATTCCCTGGAGAAAGCCGGGGCTACTGTAGAGGAATTACAAGCTTTGGGCACAGGGAAATTCTACCAGGGGGTTATCGAAGGGGATGTTGAGGAAGGTTCATTGATGGCCGGCCAGATAGCTGGTTTTATAAAGGATGTTAAACCATGCCGCCAAATATTGCAGGAAATAATGGCCGAAGCTGAAGCAATAGTTGAACGGTTGGCGGTATTGCCCAAGAAGGAGGCCCGTGTATAAAAGCAAAATTAAGGTGCATAAGTCCAAAAACACGCCAAAGATAGCTATTGTTTTCCCGGGACAGGGCAGTCAGCGAGTGGGAATGGGCTTGGACCTATATAAGACATCACCGGCGGCCCGGGCAGTTTTCGAAGCTGCCGATGATACGCTTGGTTTTTCTTTATCATCGCTCTGTTTTGAAGGTCCCGATGAAGAGTTACGGCGAACGATAAACACCCAGCCCGCCATTCTGGTTGTGAGTATAGCTGCCTTAAAATATGCCCAGGAGCGGGGTTTGCTTGAAGGACAATTTAAACCCGCTTTTGTCGCCGGGCATAGTTTGGGCGAATATAGCTCCCTGGTTGCAGCAGGTGTATTAAGCTTGCCTGACGCCGTTCGTTTGGTCAGAGAGCGGGGCCGTCTGATGGAAGAGGCCGGGCAGAAATGTCCCGGAGGTATGGTAGCTCTTCTGGGATTGAACGAAGGCACAGCAGAGGAAATTTGCCAGGTAACTGGAACCGAGATAGCGAATATTAACTGTTCCGGACAGATTGTTATCAGTGGCTCAAAAAATGCCATTTCCAATGCCATAGACGTAGCCAGAGCCAAAGGAGCACGCCGGGCAATCTCTCTGGATGTTAGCGGCGCTTTCCATTCGTCTCTAATGCAGTGGGCGCGGCGCGGACTTAAAAGAGTTATCGATGTCCTCCATTTCCATAACCCCAGGATCCCTATAATAGCCAATACCACGGCTAAGCCCCTCATCCGGGCCAATGCCGTCAGGGCCGAACTGCAAAATCAGCTTTGCCGGTGCGTTCACTGGCAAAAATCCGTAGAATTTATGCGTGACGAGGGGGTCAGCACCTTTGTGGAGCTAGGACCTGGGGATGTGCTCACCGGCCTTATCCAGCGTATCTGCCCCGATGCAAAGGCATTTAAGCTGAATGATTTAATCGCTCTCGAGGGAGCCCGCTCCTGACCTCAGACCTTACCTCAAAAGTTGCTGTTATAACGGGCAGTTCCCGCGGAATTGGCCGGGCGGTAGCATTAAAGCTAGCGGAGCAAGGGGCATCCGTTGTGGTGAACGGGCATAAAGACCCGGCTTTAGTGCAATCGCTGGCTGAAGAAATCCAGGCTAAAGGCGGCCAGGCCCTCGGAGTAATCGCCGATATATGCCAGGCCCAGGGATGTTCTCAGCTAATCCAGTCCACTCTATCCAAATTCGGCAGGCTCGATATCATGGTCAATAATGCCGGCATCGTCCGGGACCAGCTATTAATCCGGATGAGTGACGACGAATGGGACCAGGTCATAAACACCAATCTCCGGGGTGCTTTCCTCTGTACCCGCGCCGCTATCCGGCCAATGTTGAAGCAACGTTGGGGACGGATTATTAACATCGCCAGTATCGCCGGAATAGTAGGGAATTCGGGACAGGCAAACTACGCCGCCGCCAAAGCGGGGCTGATTGCCTTTACCAAGAGTCTGGCCCGAGAGGTAGCCTCCCGTGGTATTACAGCGAATTCCATAGCCCCTGGATTTATCAAAACCGACATGACTCAACGTCTCAGCGCCTCTGCGCAGGAAGAGATTATCAAGAAGATTCCTCTGGGTTTCGTCGGTGCCCCCGAAGATGTCGCCGAAGCCGTTGCTTTCCTGGCCTCCGAAAAGGCCCGATACATCACCGGCCAGGTGCTGGTGGTGGATGGCGGGTTTACTATGGTGTAATTTTCACCTAATAGCGAACCCCTTTTATTTTATAAATTATGTTGCTATCATAGAGGGCATCGGAAGATTGCCCTCTTTTTCATTCAACACTTACCATCAGGAGGTTATTATGGGATTAGAGATGTTCTCACTTAAGGACAGGGTAGCTATTGTTACCGGAGGGGGGCGGGGTATCGGCCAGGCTACCGCTTTGGGCCTCTCCCAGGCTGGAGCTAAAGTAGTTGTAGCTGCCCGCACCGAATCGGAGATAGAGGAGACAGCCTCTCAAATTCGCGCCCAGGGAGGCCAGGCCCTGGCTGTGTCCACCGACGTGGTAAACGAGGCATCCATAGATAACCTGGTTAAGAAAACCCTGGCAAAGTTTGGACAGATAGATATACTGGTCAACAATGCCGGTGGGGTAATGGAACCGGGTGGCGCTCTCACAGGCTTCACTATGACTACCAGCGGCGAGGCGTGGGATAGCGTGCTGCGTAAAAACCTCAAAAGCGCCTTCCTGTGCAGCAAAGCGGTGGCTAAAAGTATGATAGAGCGACGCCGGGGCAGCATTATCAATATCGGGTCTATGTCAGGGTTACATGCCGACCCGCCGATGACCGCCTACGGTATCGCCAAAGCTGGGGTTATACACCTGACTAAAAACCTCTCCAAAGAATTGGGCGGCTATCAGATACGGGTTAACTGCATCTGCCCCGGGCTTATGGGCACCCCCCGTGTGAAGCATCGGGTCCAGCTAATCGAGGAAAAAGACCCTGGTTTTATGCAGAAGGCCATAACCCTGGGCCGTCTGGGAGCCATCAGCGACCTGGTCGGGGCCATGATATTTTTCGCCTCCGATGCCTCGTCCTACGTTACCGGTGAAATACTCGGTATAAACGGCGGCTTTTCGGGATATACACCACCCCAGGGGCCGGGGAATTGGTAATAATCAAACCGTAGAAGTTCAGCATGCTGAACCCATCCGTCCACGGATTATGGACGCCCCCATGTCTGGTCTATGTAATAAACTTGGGTGGAGGTATTTTATGAGTCTGAGTCTGGACATAGCCAATAAAATGATTGCAGCCAGCATTCGCAAAGCGCAGGAGCAGGGCATCCGTGTAAGTACCGCTGTGGTAGATGAAGCCGGAAACCTGGTGGCCTTTGCCCGGATGGATGGCGCTTCGTGGGTGACTATTAAGATTTCCCAGGGGAAAGCCTATACTGCCGCCGGTTTCCGTACAAGCACCGCTATTCTGACCGAGCGCAGCCGTTCCGAGCCTATATGGACAAATATGGTGAGCTTTTTCGAGGGGAAGCTGATGTTAGGAGGTGGCGGAATGCCGGTGAAGGTCGGAGGCCACTTCGCTGGCGCTATCGGCGTAAGCGGCGGCAAGGAGGAGCAGGATGTGGAATGCGCAAAGGCAGCAGTAGAAGCTGCGGCTTAATATTTTAAGGCGGACACCTTATAAAAAAACTTTAATAGCGTAGGCTGTTATTAAAACTTTGCGCCAAAACCTTTAATAACGCGATCCGTAGGGTCGGGTTTTAAACCCGACCGCTTGATGTTCGGATTTTCACTATCCATTTCCCATTTGGACGGATTGCATATAATATATTCGCCAATCTGGCTATATTCCCTTTCACTCCGAATTATGCGTTCATAATAGCTGCGTTGCCACACTGGTGTGCCTTGAGATTGTCTATTTTCATTTATCTTCCGTGACGAATAGCTTTTAAATGCACGGACTATTTCCGATAGCGGTTGCCCCCTCGTAGGGTCGGGTTTCGAACCCGACCGCCCTTCTGCCTCGTGAATAAATATTATCCCGTGAACATGATTGGGCATAACTATGAATACCTCATTCGTAACTTCAGTGTAATGCATAGGGATATCTTTCCAGCATGATTGCACAATTTCCCCGTATGGATTTAAATTCATTAAACTATTCTCGATATTACCGAAGAGACATTGTTTGTCATGGGTACAGATGGTTACGAAATAGGCGCCAGGTTGGGAGTAGTCGTAGCCAGGTAGTCTTATGTAGCGGCGCTGAGGGAAGAGGTCTCCAGGGATTTTATCATTCATTGAGCTATATTATAAGCAGGTTAATCCGGAAAAATAAATGGTACAAATAGTGTTTAATAAAGGTTACGGGCGGTCGGGTTCTAAACCCGACCCTACAACGTGGTCTGCTCATAGCCGATTCCTTAAACAATTTATCGCATAACTTTGCCGCAAGCCTCCTCCATCCCTTTTTCAAAAAGAACGGATTCAAGTGGTAGCAAGTCTCCGCACTAAAAGGCGGCCAGGTCTGACTTTATTACTACTCCAATCGAATTCAGCAAAATACCCCTGAAAAGAGCCATCGCCTTGAATCTCAAGAAAGCTGGCACCGTAGTCCACAATATGCGTATCCTTTGGCCTCCAGGTTGAGGTGATGAAACGGCCATTGTACGTGGCATCGAACAAGAAGACTTGAGCCGGAACATTTTTAGTGTGGAATTCTCCATACATCCTTCCACCCCGTTGTTTTTTAATTTCAATCACAGATATTTCTTCGATATCATCATCAAGATACTTCCAGTTGGATTCCCACCGCCCCCGCCAATCAGGATACTTCCCCAAGTGTACGAGTCTATCAATCACAGGATTTGAACGTAATACAAAAGCTAGTACGCTTGCAGCAACTGTAGCAGTTGCACCAATCAGCGCTGCAATAATCTGTGAGTTCATAAACGACCTCCATTTGGGTTAGCGTCATCTTGTCTTGGCGTAATACTAATAATGTGCGGCATCTTTTTTTATGACTGGGGAACCCCTTCTACATCACTATCGTTGCCCTGGTTACCTTGCCCTGGGCTGATAGCTCAAAGGCGGTGTTGATTTCCTCCAGCTTGAAGGGCTGGGACAGGATATTGCCAAAGGGGTATTTATCCTTGTTGCGCCGCAGGAAGCCCAGCGCACTGGAGAGCGCCCACGGCTCGTAGGTGCATACGCCAACGATGGTGCGGTTGCCCAGCACCACCGCCGAGGGGTCTATCTCTACATTCTGTCCGCCTCTGATGTTGCCTATCCACAGGTATTTCCCACCCATCCGAGTCATGCCTATGCCCTCGCGGGACACAGCGGGGATGCCGGTAAGCTCGGCAACAACATCGGCCCCTCTGCCTTTGGTGAGCTTTCTTAAGGCGCTAATCCGCTCCCGTGGAGTCGGGTTCTGGTTTATATCTATAATGTGGTCGGCGCCAAAGGCTTTGGCCAGCTTTATACGGTCGGGGTGCTGCTCTATTACAATAATGTTGCCTGCCCCCATCTCGCGAGCAACGGCGATGGCGTTGATGCCCAGCCCCCCCGCCCCCTGGATAACCACTGTATCCCCCACATTGATGCCTGTCTTGTGGAAGCCATATAGCACCTGGGATAGGGCGCAGTTGGCCGGCGCTGCCATGTCATCGGGGATTTCATCGGGTACTTTGTACACATACTGTCCGGGCTGGACATAGTAGTATTCGGCGAAGGCGCCTATGAAGTGGGGTGGGGGAGTCGATGTCTGCCCCAGCCGGGCCATGGTGTTCGGGCAGGCCTGGGGTTGGCCGTGAAGGCAGGCATAGCAGCGCCCGCAGGGGAAGAAATACAGGTAGGTAACCCGGTCGCCGACCTTGAGCGGCTCGCCGGCGGAATCGGTGGTGACTCCCGCCCCAAGCTCATATACTGTTCCCACCATCTCGTGGCCGATAATGCGGGGCTGGTCGGCGCCACCCCAGGGGAACTCGCCCTTCCAGACGTGGACATCGGAGCCGCAGATATTGGCGCGGTTGACTTTAACCAGGATCGAGCCCGGTCCTACCGGTGTCAGGGGGTACTCGACGATCTCCATCGGTATGCCTTTTTTGACGAAGACGGCAGCTTTGCCTTTCATTGGTCTTATCCTTTCAATTCTGAATGGGGGTATGTTCGGTAGATTGGTATCATTATAGGAGAGGGAAGATGCGATTTCAATGGCAAAAGACATGAAAAATAACTATTCATTGGCTTTGCTTCGCTTGTTGGCTCTTTGCCAGGATACGAAATTCCCCTTGCCCCCCTTAGATGGTCATTGATTTATTATCATTACAGGTTAGGTATACCGTTTACCTGTCATTCTGAACGTAGTGAAGAATCTCTAATTCCTCGCTGCTATGGGGCATGTCGTTGCGGCGAGAGATTCTTCGGTCGCTGCGCTCCTTCAGAATGACATAATGTCACTCTATTCTGCTATAACCATGTAAAGGGAGCAAAGAAGTATTTACCCCGTGAAATTGCTCAATAAAAATAAGGTGCTATAATAAGCCCAAGAAACGAACTCCCAGGGAGGCGGCTTATGGAAAACGAAGAACTTATTGCTCAAAAGAAACGCCAGTGGCTGGAGAAACATCGCATTAACCAGATTCCAAAGGCGAAAAGCGAGATAGGCTGCGATATCGAGCCTCTATATACTCCGGACGATGTCCGCCCGGATAACGACCTGGAGAACCTCGGTTTCCCTGGCGAATATCCCTTTACGAGGGGGGCTTATCCTGCCATGTACCGCTACAATTTGTGGCAGATGCGCCCTTACTCCGGCTTCGGGACGGCTGAGGCCACCAACAAGCGCTGGAAGTATCTTCTATCCCACGGCAGCAGCGGGATTATCTGGGCTTTCGACCTGCCCACTCACCTGGGGATGGACTCGGATGCCCCGGATGCCCGGCGCGAGGTCGGACGCGTAGGCGTGGCCATAGATACCCTCAAGGATGTGGAGATTCTTTTCGATGGCATTCCTCTGGATAGAGCGGCCACTACCCTTCAGCTTATCTCCCTGGCGCCGGTAATGCTGGCCATGTATATTGCGGTGGCTGAGAAACAGGGCGTGCCCCTTTCCACGTTGCATGGCAATATCCCCAATGACCCTCTTATTGAATATGTAAGCCGGGGTACCTGGATTTTCCCGCCCGGTCCGTCGGTCCGCTTCGCAGTTGACGCTATGGAGTACTGTATTCAGCATCTGCCGAAGTTCAGCCCGATGGCCGTCCGCGGGGGCGTGCTCCGGGAGGGTGGAGCGGATATGGTGCAAGAGATTGCTTACTCCTTTGCTGTAGCTATGGTCTATATGGATGCATTGATCAAGCGCGGCCATAGCCCTGATGAAGTGGCCTCCAGGGTTACTTATTATTTTGGAGTCGGAATAGAGTTTCTGGAGGAGGCGGCCTGTTTCCGGGGCGCCCGGCGGCTATGGGCTAAATTGATGAAGGAGAGATACGGGGTCAAAAGCGCATCGGGCCAGGCCCTTAAGTTCAGCGGCTCGGTCTATGCCAGCAGTTTCCGTGCACGGGAGCCTGAGATAAATCTGACTCGGGGGGCTTTCGGGCTGCTGGGGCTGGTGTTCGGGGGCACTCAAGGGGCTTTCCTGCCAGCCCTGGACGAGTCCTTCGCCTTACCTACGGAAAAGACGGCCCGCCTGGCCCTGCGCACCATGCAGGTCTGCGCCTATGAGACCGGCGTAACCAAGACGATTGACCCGCTGGCAGGTTCGTATTACATCGAGGCACTCACCGATAAAGCAGAGGCGCAGATAGCGAAACTGCTAGATGAGGTCGAAAAAACGGGAGGCGTCGTGCACTGGATAGAGAAAGGGCATCTCCAGAGGAAATGCACCGATAATGCCTACCGTGTGGCCAAAGATGAGGAGTCAGGGGAGAAGGTGGTAGTAGCGGTCAACAAGTTCACTGGTGAGGAAGAGGGGCGTCCGTTTGAAATCCATAAAGCTGACCCGGAGGGAGTGCGCCGTCAGATTGAGCGTCTGAACCAGGTCAGGGTGGAACGGGATGGTGAAGAAGTGAAGAAGTGTCTGGAGGATTTGCGCCGGGCGGCTAAAGGCACAGAGAACCTGATGCCCTATCTGATTTCCGCTGTCAAAGCCTATGCCAGCGTGGGTGAAATTATAGAGACGCTGAAGCAGGAATTCGGCCTCTTCCGGGAGCCGGCGGGGGCTTTTTAAGCAGGTATAATCTCTAACAGGATAGAGCGAATGTAAGTCATCACTTCCTGGCCGGTTTGGTTAAAAGTTGTCTCTTTTATCCTGATGACTGCCCGTTTGGGGTCTTTGCCGGTCGGGCGGACATCCAGGATTTCGCTGTGAACGGTGATGGTATCGCCGGACTTCACTGGAGCCGTGAATCTCACTTCCTCCAGACCAAGCGCCGCAATCCTTCTCACTTTGTCGTTATCTATTACTTCAGCGATCCCGCTGCGGTTGGCCAGGCCGATTGCACAGGCCAGCACACATGCCCCGGCCAATATGCGCTCCCCGAAGGGAGTTTGCTTCATGTATTCCCTGTCGGAATGGATCCGGTCGGTAGTCCAGGTCAGATTAGTGAGCAGGGTGAAATCGCCTTCGCTGATAGTTCTCCCCTGGCTAATGAATACTTTTCCTATAGTGATGAGATTCTCCAAACTGGTCATTTCTTGTCAACCAACTTCTCAATTTATAGAGGGTGGTGGGGGAAGGTTGCTACCTCTCCCCCCACATAAAGTAAGAAAATTTACTTAAAGGTTACCTGCCCCTTATCGTCATATTTAGCCGGTGAAACTAACCAGTTGGTAATGGGACGCCAGGTTTGTGCGTTATAGTCCATCTTCAAGATTCGGAACGTTGCTGACCCCTGGCGGCGGTTAGGCCCGAAGGTCTGAGGCACTCTTAACCCCAATACTGTTCATTTAACTATCCTAATGGTTGGCACCGTATTCCGGCAAGATGATCGGCTAGATTGGACTCGAATGGGATATTTGCTCATTTTGCGT
>JACVQG010000224.1 GCA_015661045.1 Dehalococcoidia bacterium
GGTATAATCCTCGCCGCCGACGGGAAGATAATCCACGAGGTGCCCCTACTTATAGGCGGTTTCCTATCTGAATTACCAATGGAGATTGTAGCCAATCAACTAAATGAATTACGCAGAAAACTGGGAGAGTTGGGCTGTACCTTACCCGACCCGCATCTCAGCCTGACTTTATTGACTACAGCAGCCATACCCCACCTCCGACTTTCGGAATATGGATTGGTCAACTTGAGGGACGGGAAGAGCGTAGCATTGGTTGTTGAATAACATATCAGGGCGCGGTGTGTTGAATAAACGTAGAGACACGGCATGCTGTGTCTCTACTAATATGGACATAAAATAATGTTACATTAATCCATTCGTAGGGGCGAGTTTTAAACTCGACCGTTTGGCGGTCAGGTTTTAAATCTGACCCTACAATTAATACGTTAATATTAATTCATCTTCCCTAGCTGCCGGTAAGCGAGCCAGATAGCCAGCACAATCGAACCCATGATGGCTCCGTTGGCTACCGTGGTTAATTGGGCGCCCATAACTGTCGCCCCTGCTCCAGCCATTAAGTTTCCCAGCGGTAAGGTAGTAATCACAAACGTCCGCACCCCCATCACTCGTCCCTTCATATCTTCAGGGACACAACCGATAAGCAGGCTTGTGGTCGTGGTCATAGTTAACGATTGGACAACACCGATGGCTATTAGAATAACCAGCGAAATAGCATACCACGGAGAAAAAGATAATAGAAGCAACAAAGCCGGCCACGAAAAAAAGCTGGCCATCATAACCACACCCTTATCGCCCATGTTACGGCGGGAGGCTACGGCCAGACTGGCTATCAAGGCGCCAACACCCATAGCAGTCATCAATAGTCCCAGGCCGAGAGGACCAGTTTTATAAATATCTTTGACATATATCGGCAGCAGGGTTTGAGCCAGGGTAAAACCGACAAAATTGGCAACCGCCGCCAGCCAGAGTATGCCCTGGGCGTTACGGTTTTTCCGTATATGCCCTACTCCTTGTTTTAAATCCTCCCAAACAGACACATCGTTTGTAGACATGGAAACCGGCGGTGACTTTGAAACAGCTATCATAACCACACTGGCTATATTGATTGCCACTATAAGGCCATACGCCCCCTGGAAATCGAACAGGGCAATGAATGAACCTCCCAGTAACGGTCCGGCAATCTGGGTAACATCCTGGGCCATGCGGTTAAAAGCCATTGCATTCGTAAGCAGAGGTTTATCTACAAGTTCAGCCATTAGAAGTGTTCGCGTTGGCCAGTCTATAGCCGCAACAATGCTATTTACAAATGCCAGGGCTAAAATTTCCCATAGCTGGATTTTTCCACTTAAAATGAGCACCAACATGAGAGACGACTGTAAGATGTTTACCGATTGGGCTAAAATTAATAGTCGGCGTCTATCCATCCTGTCGGCGGCAATACCGACGAAAGGGCCGAATATCCAGCCGACTGTTCTGAAGGCCATAGCAATACCCAGCCACAGCGGCGAGTCGGTTAGCTGTAAAACCAGCCAGCCCCCAACAACCTGCTCCATCCACCGGGAGGAGGTGGAAAGCAGAGTGGCAATCCAGATGAGGCGAAAATCTCGAAAACGCAGGGTATCTAACACCTTAACATTATCCGGCTATACAAGATCCGTTCGGAATGAACAGCGTGCAACTGTGTATGTAACATTTACTAATGCGTCTTTATCGGGTTGAAACTCGGCTGCCGGAAGAAAGCTGAATTGACCTGAGCATAACAATCACAAATACAACAACGGTTAGTAGCGTAAGCGCTCCGGCCACTCCCGAAGCTATCGCTTTCCTCAGACCGGTTTCTCCGGCAAGTTCGTTCACTGACTACGCGGAAAAAATTCCCAGTCGTCAACAACCATAACGGCAACCGGTTTAATCGTTCCTCAATCAAAGGGCGTCCCAGTATGGCTGGCAGGATGATGGGAGCATGAGCCAGTATCATACTGCCTATAAAACCTATGGCCAAGGAGTGGGTAGCTGCATCCATAAGCGCTACCGTCTGGCCATTAACGACTATCACCAGTAAGGCTATTATTCCTAAAAATAACCACCCGTACGCTGCCATAAGGTGCACACCCAGATAACGGTGTAGTATTTTCTCTCCCCGTGTCATCAGACGTCTTTCACCCCAGGCTAAAGGTATGGCAACAGCCAGAAGCAAGAGTACCCAGGTTAACATAAGAGGGCGGTAGGCTACCGCTGGGAATAAGGTCTGAATTAAGATAAGCGCGAAGGCAACGGCTAAAATCCATATTCCATATCGGGCCAGTGAAGAGATTGACGGAGCTACGAAGCGGGTCAGTTCCACCCTCTCCCCCAGTATTGTAAGGATGGGAAAACCCAGTAAAAGCATCGAAAACGGAAGATTGCCTACCGGTGAATTCCAGATACCCACTATAGAGGCACTGATGAGGGATACAGCCGCCAGACTCATATATTTAAAAGGCAGTGGTTGAGCGCTGCGTTTACCGATGGAGGTTATTATATAAATATAGATAATAAAACCGGCTATCAGGATTACACTACCACCTAACACCAGAGGGAAAATGTTACTAACCCAGCCCGTTATTTGAATAATTCCGCCTGCAGCCACCAGGAAAGGCATACTGTGAATAATAGGATGGAACGGGAAAGCCAGAGCGCCTAAATAACGCTCGGTGGCTAAAAGGATAGACAGGAAACCGAAGACCATAAGTTGACCATGATTTGGTAATAACAGAGATATAAAAGGCTGAGTAATTACCCCCCCCATCAGTAAAAGTTTAGAGATGCCGACTGCCAGGGCTAATAACATGAGTAATATTGCAATCGGCAGAACAACTAATTGAATTTTCACAGCTTGTTCCCCCTTTAATTTGCAAAATGAAGAAGGTATTACTAGCTTTCAGATAGCTCCCACAAAGGTGCGCCTCCGCCATCTACAAATATAACCTGTCCCGATATATAAGAAGCTTTATCGGACACCAGAAAAACTATAAGATTGGCGATATCGGATGGTTTACCCGGCCGGCCGAGGGGCCATTTATCAAAAAGTTCTATTACATTACTGGTCCCTTTTAACGCTTTGGCAACACGCCGTGACATATCGGTTTCTATGACGCCGGGAGCTACCACGTTTGCCCTTATGCCATAGTCTCTTTCCTCTAGCGCCAGACAGCGTGCCATGGCTTCGACTCCTGCCTTACCCACCGCATATGGTATATGCCCGGCGGGGAACATCTTGGTCTCGACCGAGGAGATAAAAATTATATTCCCGCTTTTTTGTTGACGCATGGTGGGAAGCACAGCTTTTGTAAAGAAAAAGGGTCCCATTATATGAGTATTTATCTGATACAACAACTCGGTAGGTTCGGTATGCACAAGCCAGCGTCCTGTTGAAGGGCCGCCGGCGTTATTTACCAGGATGTCTATCCTCCCGAACGTCTCGATGGTCTTATCAACCAATGCTTTAACCTGCTCCTGGTTGGTAACATCAGCTTTGAAAGTTAAACAGCGGCGTCCCATTGCTGAAACCTCCGCTTCGGTCTTGTGGGCAGCATCCTCATCCTTACGGTAAGCGATAACCACATCAGCGCCCGCCTCTGCTAACGCCATGGTGCATCCTTTACCGATACCACGGGAACCGCCCGTTACAATAGCTACCTGTCCCTTTAAATCCATGCTACCTCCTGAAATCAAGGCATTAGCCCCATTGCCATGGGGCTTTCCCAATTCTAGCACTTTTTAATGTCATTATCCTTAGTATTAATGTATTCATCCCCAAAAAGGTTGTCACTCTTTTGCCCCGCCTATTCAGAGGTGTATACTGCGTTGGGTAATAGATTTAGTCAGGAGATAACTTGAAACTTATACCCAGGCTTTACCGCGGTTGGTGGGTAGTTATAGCCAGCGTGGTTATCCTTACAGTCGTATTTGGGGTTGGTTTTTATTCCTTCGGGATATTTTTCAAACCACTGACTACAGAGTTCGGTTGGGGCCGGGCAGCGGTATCCGGGGCTATGTCCCTTTTTACTCTATTATGGGGTCTTAGCGCTCCTCTCGGCGGCCGCTTAAGCGACAGGTTTGGTCCCAAAAAAGTAATGCTATTGAGCGCTATACCGTTCGGAGCCAGCTTTTTACTTTTATCCAGAATCCAAAACATCTGGCAACTATATATTTTCTATTCGATATTAGCTTTTACCTATGGCGGGCTCTCTCTGGTTCCCATCAGTAAAATGGTAAACCGTTGGTTCCAATCACAAAAAGGTTTAGCTATGGGGATAACATTTTCGGGGGTAAGCCTCGGCGGCTTGATATTCGCCCCTATCATAGGCTACATGGTGGACGTTTTAGGCTGGCGCCAGGCATATATCGTACTGGGACTTGGCTCCTGGGTCATCCTATTGCCCACTATTTCATTTGTTATAAAAGATGGGCCGCCTTTACTCTCTGCCACAAAATTTGAACCCGTCAAAGTAAACGGTGCAGTTCCTGCTGGTTCTGTAAATGCTCCTTCAATAACCCCGGTCTGGACAACCCGCAAAATGTTGCGTTCTTCAGTATTTTGGGGTATATCTATATCTTTCTTCCTTGTAAACCTGGGTCAAATAGCCGTGCTGACACATGAGGTCCCCTTCCTGATAGATACGGGCATTACTCCTGTAATAGCAGCCTCAATTTTAGGATTTACCTCTGGATTGGGTATTTTAGGTAAATTGATAGCGGGTTATATGGCTGATAGAATGTCCCGATTATCCATTACGGTTGTCAGTTTTGTTCTGCAAGCCGTGGGGCTATTTATGTTGATGGAAGCCCGGAATATCTTCATGATATGGGCTTTCGTTATTGTTTTTGGTATGTCCGTCGGCAGTACGGCGGTTGTACGTCCCCTGATGGTGAATAAGTACTTTGGAGAGGCTACTTTCGGTGCGGTATATGGCTGGATAGAATTTACCCGGTTGCTGGGAGCTACTATAGGCCCTTTTTTCGCCGGCTGGGTATATGATGTCACTCAGAGCTATACATGGGCCTTTATACCATTTATGATATTTTTTGTCCTGGGTATCCTACCGCTCGCACTGATAAGACATGTCAAACTATAAAGCTGCCTTAGAAGGCACGATGAAAGGATTATTACGGATTGTCGGGGGAATCCCCCATGCCCAGTTGCGTTGGTAACGACGAAGGATGAAAATAAGCTGGCATTGTCATTGCGAGATCAGCGAAGCAATCCACCCCTGTCGGCACGTGTAATCCCGACAGGTCGGGACTTCGGCACTCCGAGACTCGTTAAGACAAATGGGGATTTCTTTTTGAGAAAACCATTGCCAGCAAATACAGAGTGTATGGAATGACTTTAAGAACCAGTAGG
>JACVQG010000225.1 GCA_015661045.1 Dehalococcoidia bacterium
AAGGTCAGTGGTATGGCCTTTGATGTGGATCTTGTCGCCTGCCTTAAGGGGTGCGGTTAGAATTATACCAGCCACCACGGGTCGGGCAAAGAAGTCGTTTACTGTGCCTATTTCTACTTCTACCATGGGGATTCCCTCCTTTCCCTACCTCCGGTGACAGTATACGCCCCGTAAATGGTGGAATCAATGCCTCCATAATCCACCATCAAAACTTAGCATTAATACCAGCAAAAGGTAATGTGTCGGCCCCCCCCCTTTCGCTAAAGGGGGACAAAAAGGGGATTTTCTTGTTACATCAATGGGGAATGAAAATCCCTCTCAATCTCCCTTTACCAAAGGGAGAGGTTAGTTGCCGCCTCCCCCAAAAAAGAGATGTTTCACCAACCTGGTGAAAGAACTACTCCTTTGGTGATATTCAATTGAAGGCGGATTTGGGCCCTGAAACCTTATTGACAAAACCTGGAGATATAGATAACATTCCATTAAGCTCTTGTCAAAAGGTTCTAATTATCAATTTGTCCCTTTATATCAGCCCCCTTTATCCAGCAATAAAGTGGTCTTTAATTAAAATTTAGTTGGAGGTATTTTCATGAAACAGATTGACATTTTCTCCCATTTTATGCCCCCGCGCTATAAAGAAGCCCTGTATAAACAGACAGGACGTAGATTCCAGATGCTGGAGATTCCTACGCTGTTCACTTTAGAGGAACGATTCCGCACCATGGATAAATTTGGCGATTACCGTCAGGTGATAACTCCAATCGGCCCTGTCCCGGAATCAGTAGCCAACCCTCAGGAAGCGGCGGAGCTGTGCCGTATTGCCAACGAGGGGACAGCCGAGGCAGTGGCTAAACATCCCGACCGCTTTGTCGGCGGAGTGGCTATATTGCCTATGAACAATATGGATGAAGCTCTCAAAGAAGCCGATAGAGCGATAAAGGATTTGAAGTTGAAGGGGATAATAATCCATACCCCCATCAACGGCCAGCCGATGGATATGCCCCAGTTCATGCCCCTGTACGAAAAGCTGGCCCAGCACGACCTGCCAATATGGATCCACCCCCGCCGTGAACAAACTCCGGATTATACTAATGAGCACACATCCAAATACTGGATCTGGTGCGTATTTGGCTGGCCGTATGAAACCACGCTGGCCATGACCCGGTTGGCCTTCAGCGGAGTATTTGACCGCTTTCCGAATATAAAGTTTATTACTCATCATTGCGGGGCGTTTGTGCCCTACATGAGCGGTAGGATCGAATATGTATATCAGTTGGCTGGTTCCTTCGGCAAACAATTTGACTACCAGATGAAGGAACCTATAATAGAGTATTTCCGTAAATTCTATAACGATACCGCTATCCACGGCAGCACCAGCGGGAAAGATACTATTCAATCCATTGAGCGGATGGCTATATCTCAAGCCGACAAAGAGAAAATCTTCTATAAAAACGCCCAAAAGATGCTCCATCTTTCACCGTGATAGGCACCCCCGGTGTTTACATCTTGATTGTGTACCTGGCCGGGTCACAAACTATCAAGGTGGGGAAAAAGCGAGTTATTCCTTTTGAACCCGGTTACTATTTTTATGTAGGGTCGGCCCTGGGTGGACTGGAAAACCGAATTAAACGCCACCTGGCGAGGGAGAAAAAGCATCACTGGCATATAGATTATCTGCTGGATACCGGCAAGATCATCGGGGTTTTAGCTATCCCTACCACTCACAAGATAGAGTGCCAGGTAGCTAATAGCCTATCTGAGGGGTTAGAGTCAATCGTTGGTTTCGGATCGAGCGATTGTAATTGCCGTTCGCATCTTTTTTATTATCCGAAAAGCGATTAGGGGGGGTTTTTATCCCTGAAGCTAACCATGTTTCGGGATGGCGAAGTCATTGCACAAATCCCAACGTACATGACACCCCAAGCCCATACCCTGGTCATACACCCGGGTCCGCTCCAGCAACTCGTCGAAGCCTTGTCTGGAGTTGCCCACTTGGAACCTGCTGTGTACTACAGCATCCTGCGTCCGAAGCACCACTGCATATTTCTTCTTATGGGTGTCAACACCGACAATCAAGTATCTCTCCGAGATTTGTTTCAGTTTGCTCGCAGTGATATTCTTCACTTGGTGGTTCCTCCTACTCCAGGTTTTATTCGACTATTACCTATTGTAGTTCGGAGCCACCAACACTAAAATTTATACTAATGACAAGGGATGTAACTTATTTTATTTATGATCATAAGCCTGAGGCATAGGGACCACGCTTGCACTGGAATCTATTTTCGTGACAATGACAATGCAAATACCGTGAAACGCTCCAGTCTGTTTTGCCATAATATTTGTTTCATGTTAACATTTGGTAAAATAGAAAATCAGTCTGATATAAAGCTTCAACAAAACCCGCAGGAGGCACGTCAATGAGTGTAATGCTGAAAGCCATGGACTGGCGCAAAGGAATGGTAACCGAACTCGGCAGCACCGAACGGGTGAGGAATATCAGCGGTAAATTTCACAGCGTTCGCCCCAGCATATGCCTGCACCGTGCGAGGGCCTATACCGAGGTGTATAGACAAACCGAAGGCCAGCCCTCTGTATTAAGAAGGGCTAAAGCCCTGGCCCGCACCCTCGAGATTATGCCAGCGATAATCTCCGATGATGAGTTGATCGTGGGTCATCCCGGATGTAAACCCCGTTCCATAACCGTCAAACCGGAGTTGCATACACCATGGTTAAAAATGGACATTGACAAGCTTGATGAGAGAGACCAGGACCCTTATGTAGTCTCTGATAGGGAAAAACGGGAGTTTAAAGAAGAGATTGCACCCTACTGGGCCGGCAAAACACTCTATGACAAGTGGAAAGCAAATTGCCCGGAAGATATTGCCTGGAAAGTAAACGGAACCGGATTCGGCAGTGTCTCGTCTATGCTTTTCTCGCTGGGCTATCACTATAACCCGGATTATGCGGAGATATTTAAAAATGGTTTAAACGGATACAAAGAACAGGCGCGCAACAAAATGGCGGGCTTGAATCCAGACAATCTGGAGGATATCGGCAAGGAGCACTTCTACCAGGCGATCATACTGATCTGTGATGCCATTGAAAGCTATGCCAGAAAATACGCAACTACGGCTAGAGAACAAGTACAATCTGAAAGCAACCCGGAGAGAAAGAAAGAACTGGAAGCGATAGCGCAGATATGTGATAATGTCCCGCACAACGCCCCCTGGTTCATCGAAACAATAGCTTACATCGAAGGAACCGGGCCGGTGATACCCCTCGGCAGGTTCGACCAGTACATGTACCCCTTTTATAAGAAAGATATCGAAGAGGGCAGGATTACCAGAGAGAAGGCACAGGAGTTGGTCGAGTGCCTCTGGATTAAAATGAACGGTCTCATCTGGTTCCATGATGCCATGACAGCGTCCAGTTCGGCTGGCTATGTGCCCTTTAACAACACAATCGTCGGGGGCGTTGACCGCTATGGAAACGATGCCACTAATGAATTGTCATATCTGTGTATAGATGCCATGATGGAGACGAGGACCGTTCAGCCAAACCTGTCAGTGATGCTTCACCCCAAGTCGCCAGAAGAGCTAAGACTGAAGGTCGCCGACCTGGTGGCGCTGGGGCTGGGGCATCCCTCTATATATAATCTACGGACATCTGTATTGTCGTGCATGACCCTGGGGTATAGTCTTAGCGAGTCCATGAATTGCTACATCAAGGGTTGCAACGAACCCGCAGCTACCGGGGGTATGCAGTATGGGTTTGCTGCCGGCGGCTGGTGCAACTTGGGGATGGCTACAGAGTTCGTTTTTACCCGTGGGATCAAGACATTGAAGGGCCAAAAAGGCTCCGGCAAAAGGATAGGGGTTGACACCGGAGACCCGAAGAGTTTACAGACATTTGAATCATTTTATGAAGCAGTTAAAAAACAAATAGAATACCAGATAAAGACCGCTCATATTGCAGAGAATTACGTGTTACAGGCAGCGCAAGGGGATTTCGCCTTACTCTTCGAGAGCATGTTGACCAAAGATTGCCTCGATCGAGGTAAAGATGTCCTGGATGGCGGCGCCCGGGTTTACGTTGGGCCGGGGATAGAATTCGTGGGTATTGCCGATGTGGCCGATTCGCTGGCCGCCGTGAAGAAGCTGGTATATGAAGAAAAAAGAGTTAGCATGGAAGATCTGTGCCGGGCGCTTGAGGCCAATTTTGAGGGTTATGAAGGACTGCGGCAACTGCTTCTAACGCACTCGCCTAAATACGGTAATGATGTAGACTATGTTGATGAACTGGCAGTAGAAATACTCGATTACGGGGCTAACCTGGTTTGGTCGCTACGTTCGATTTACGGCAACAAAAATACCCCTGTAAATGCTCCGGCCAGCGCGAATGTACCCTTCGGTTTTCCTGTCGGGGCATTGCCCAGCGGCAGGAAGGCATTGGAGCCGTTAGCTGACGGCTGCTCCCCGGCGCCCGGTATGGATATGTGCGGGCCGACGGCAGTGATTAAATCGGTGACCAAACTGAACCATGCCAATCTGAATGGGACACTGTTCAACCTTTGGTTGAGTGGTATATCCATGTCCACTTTGGAAGGTAAAAGACGGTTCGTTGAGCTGGTCAGGACATACCAGGACCTGGGCGGGCACCATGTCCAGGTGAATACAATCGCCAAGGAAACCCTGAGAGACGCCCAAAAGAATCCACTCAAATACCCCACTCTTATGGTGAGGGTAGCGGGTTACAGCGCTTACTTCATAGACCTGTCCAAACCTGTGCAGGACCACATTATTGCCAGGGTGGAACATAATGTGTAGCTTTAACGAAATCCTAAACACTAAACCCTAAGCTCTAAGCTCTAAATCCCGATTCCATCGAGGATCCTCGACAAAGTCGGGACAAATTCAAATGAAACAAATTACAATTTATAAAAGTGTTAAGTTGTCGTTACTTTGGAAATAGACGCTCACGCCAAACAACAATTACGCGGTTTAGTATCCGCCATTCAACGGTTCTCGATCCATGATGGCCCTGGTATCAGGACACTCGTATTCATGAAAGGGTGCCCGTTACAATGTTTATGGTGCGGGAACCCGGAAACTCAGCAATTCAAACCCCAGTTGCTCTACAGTTCAAACAGGTGTATCGGATGTGCTAGTTGTCTGAAGGCATGTCCGAATGGCAGCATAATCATGGCCGGGAATGGGAAGCCGAAAACCGACAGAAAACTGTGCAGGGACTGCGGTATCTGTACGCAGGTCTGTCCATCAGGGGCCAGAACAATGGTGGGGATGTATATGTCTGTAGAGGAACTCCTGTGTGAGGTCAAAAAGGATGCCCCTTTCTATCGTAGCTCTGATGGGGGTGTAACGGTTGGCGGTGGTGAGCCGGCAATGCAGTCACAGACAGTTTCCGAACTGTTACGAAGATGCCAGTTGGAGTTGAATATAAACACCGCTATCGAAACCTGCGGATTCGCGGACTATCAGGCGCTCGAAACAACTGTACGGTTTGCCGACTTGATATTCTATGATATTAAACATATGGAGCCATCAAGACACAGGGTGCTGACGGGAGTCTCAAATCAAGTGATTCTGGAGAATATCCGGAGGCTAGCTCTCGAAGGTAACAGGAAGATAGTAATAAGAACCCCCATAATTCCCGGTTACAATGATTCCGAGGACAGCATCCGGAAACTGGGGGAGTTCGCGGCCGGGCTGGGGAAAGCTATTGCGAGGGTCGAATTGCTACCCTACCACAACTACGGGGCAATAAAATATATACAATTGGGCAGGAGATACAGATTGGGAAAAGTAAAAATACCCGCTCCGGAACACCTGTCCAGACTCAAGGATATTATAGTAGCCACAGGGATTGCGGCTCAGATAGGTTAGCTTTGCCACGGTACATTGGGACAAAGCGGATTACATCTGGTACAACCGCAGTCAACGTGGGATTTTCTCGACCCACGATACCAGTAGTTCTTCACTCATTGCGCCTGCCCATACCGACGAGTGCTGGCGTCATCAACGTGACGCATGTCATTACGCGGAGGCTCAGGCAAACTTGCAACTCATAAGCTAATATGTTATTATTCCAGTAACAAACGGAGTACCCTTTAAGTCAGTCCAGAGAGGCTGGCAAGGTAGTGAGAGATACCCGGCTACTTCTAAATGAGACTCAATGCCTTCTGCTAGCTTCTGGCGGGAGGCTTTTTTTATGCCTGATAAAATAATTCTCCATGCTGAAGACCTCAGGCGTGCCCTTACCCGCATAGCTCACGAAATTGTAGAACGGAACCGGGGCACGGAAGGGCTTCTTTTTGTTGGTCTCCACAGCAGAGGCGTGCCCATTGCCCAGCGCCTGGCACAGACTATCAAAGAAGTTGAAGGCGCTCAGATTCCTGTGGGCGCACTGGACATCACCCTCTACCGCGATGATATTTCCAAAGGGGCTAAACCCGTCGTTC
The DNA here is from genome assembly GCA_015661045.1 of Dehalococcoidia bacterium. Lineage (GTDB taxonomy): Bacteria > Chloroflexota > Dehalococcoidia > JACVQG01 > JACVQG01 > JACVQG01. The sequence goes on from JACVQG010000225.1 coordinate 6,479, forward strand.
GCCGCACCGATATTCCCACCGATGTCACCGATAAAAATATCGTTCTAATAGACGATGTTCTCTTTACTGGCCGGAGCATCAGGGCTGCGATGGATGCCATCATGGACCTGGGACGGCCCCGCTCAATTCAACTGGCAGTGCTCATAGACCGGGGCCACAGGGAGCTTCCCATCCGTCCCGATTACGTCGGACGCAATCTACCCACGGGTCGGTCTGAGGCGGTGGCAGTTAGCGTCAAGAAAGAGCCGGCAGTGGAGACCAGACCATGAGTATAATGGAACAGGATAAAAAACTGGTCGATCCCCTTGCCACTAAACACCAAAAAAAATGGCAACATTGTCATGTCCTGGATGTGGACGACTTCTCCAGGGATGAGATAGAACTGGTGCTGGAGACAGCCGATGCCATGAAGAGTATTCTCTCCAGGGAGATTAAAAAGGTACCTACTCTCAGAGGCAGGAGTGTTGTGACCCTGTTTTAT
>JACVQG010000226.1 GCA_015661045.1 Dehalococcoidia bacterium
CTCTGGTTCAGTAGCTTCTACTATGTTCTCCAGTTTAGCCGGCATAATATCCTTTGCTTCTTTTATGGGCAACACATATCCCATAAGCTGTAGTTTCTCCTCGACTTCCTGGCGGGATTTCTCCCCAAAGTGGCGTAATGCCATTAACTCTTCTTCGCTTTTCTCTAAAAGTTGGCCGAGGGTATTAACACCACCCCGCTTTAAGCAGTTGAAAGTCCTGACTGAGAATTTAAGAGTTTCCAATTGTAAATTATATTGCTCGGGAGGTAACGTAGAACGGCGGGATGGCTTTTCCTCCGATATCTCTGGGCTCTTTATCATGTCGGCAAATAAGGAAAAACGGGATATAGCAATTTGGGCGCTTTTAGCTACGGCTTCAACTGGTGAAATGCTGCCATCGGTCCATACTTCCAGGATAAGCCGTTCGGCGCCACCACCCTGCCCGATATTAGTGGGCTCAACTGTATAGTTGACTTTGCGTACAGGAGCATAAATGGCATCTATGGGGATAACCCCAATCGGCTGTCCTTCAGCCGAACCGGCAGAAGTATACCCCCTGCCTAATTCCACATTGAATTCGACCCTTAGCTTGGCTTCAACCGAATCGAGAGCTGCCAAATATAGTTCGGGATTTATAATCTGGAAATCCGTAGAGGGGGCAATATCAGCGGCAGTAACCCGCCGCTCACCTTCCACTTCCAGAGTCAATTTTCCTGAGTGTCCGGCTAAAGGACGCAGGCGTATACCCTTGACATTAAGAAGAAACTCCATAGTATCCTCTTTAATATGAGAAATGGCTGAAAATTCATGTTGAATCCCATCAATCCGCAGCCATGTTATTGCAGCTCCGGTTAACGAACTCAGGAGAATCCTGCGCAGGGCATTCCCAACGGTGATCCCCTCCCCAGCTTCCAAAGCTTCTGCCACAAAGCGTCCATAATTACTGGAGCTTTCGATACATTCCACTTTTGTTGTGGTCTCTGAAGACAACTCCGTTACTCCTTAGCGAGAATAATACTCAACTATAGCACTTTCAATAAATGGCACCTGAATATCCCCGCGAGAGGGCAGAGAAAGAACCTTACCTGTCATGCTTTCTTTATCCAGGCTCAACCATACAGGAGGGACCTGGGATAAAGGGGATTCGGTAAGTTTTTTATAATATACTGTTTTCGTGCTTCCGGGTCTCCAGCCTATAGTGTCAGATACTTTAACTGAACAAGATGGTATTTTCGTTTTTCGTCCGTTAATAGTAATATGACCCGAATTAACTAACTGTCGGGCCTGTGCCCTGGAGTCGGCAAAACCCAGCCTGAATATTACATTATCCAATCGCCGTTCTAATAACTGTAACAGGTATTCACCTGTAACTCCAGGTCGTTTAGCAGCCTCAGCGAAATACCGGCGGAACTGTCTTTCCAGTACCCCGTATATATACCTGGCCTTCTGTTTTTCCCGAAGTTGGACTCCCCAGTCGGAAAGCCGGCGGCGACGTTGCGCATGCATACCCGGCGGCACATGACGTTTTTCTTCGGGACACTTGGGAGTGAAACACTTAGCCCCCTTAAGGGAGAGTTTTTCACTAACCCTGCGACATATTCGGCAACGACCATCTGTATAACGAGCCATAGATGACTATACCCTCCTTCTTTTGGGAGGACGGCACCCATTATGAGGTACAGGGGTAATATCCCTGATGCCGGTAACGGTCAAGCCAGCCGCCTGAAGGGAACGAATAGCAGCCTCCCGACCACTACCCGGGCCTTTTATGAAAACATCCACTTGCCGCAGGCCATGCTCCATAGCCTTTCGGCAGGCAGTATCTGCTGCCATTTGAGCTGCATAAGGAGTTCCTTTTCTGGAACCTTTAAAGCCAGCAGTGCCGGAACTACCCCAGGCAAGTATATTACCTGAAGGGTCAGTTAAGGTGATCATTGTGTTATTAAATGTTGATTGTATGTACACACGGCCACGGGGGATAGATTTTTTTTCTTTCCGTTTACCCCTTGGCTTTCTCTTTTTTTCTTCTTTTTCTTCTGGCATGCTACCTTCCTCAGTGTATGCTGGACTTCTTTAATTTAACTTGTCTTGTAGTTACAGACCTTACTTCTTAGCGGAACCACGCTTCTGACCACGGCCTGCTACTGTCTTCCTGGCTCCTCTTTTGGTTCGGGCATTAGTACGCGTACGTTGACCTCGAGATGGTAGGCTCCTTCGGTGGCGCAAGCCGCGGTAAGCGCCAATCTCAATGAGCCTCTTAATGTTCATGTTGACTTCCTTACGGAGTTCACCTTCAACCTTTATTTCTTTGTCTATTATCTCCCGGAGACGGTTGGTCTCTTCCTCGGTGAGGTCTTTAGACTTGGTATCCGGGTTTACTTTAGCCTGGGCTATGATGCGACGGCCATTTGATAGCCCAATACCGTAGATATATCCAAGCGCAATTGCAATTTTCTTTTCTCTGGGTAGATCAACACCGGCTATACGCGCCATATTTCTCCTTTCAACCTGTCAGGAATAATTTATCCCTGACGCTGCTTGTGTTTGGGATTAGAACATATAACCCGTACTACCCCATGACGGCGAATAACCTTACACTTATCACAACGTGTTTTAACTGAAGCCCTAACTTTCACCTGAGTAACCCCTTTTTTACCTATTTAAATCGGTAAGTTATACGACCCCGTTTCAGGTCATAAGGCGATAAATCCACCAGCACACGGTCACCGGGTAAGATACGAATAAAATGTAATCTTATCTTTCCGGAAATATGCGCAAGTACGCGATGCCCATTAGCTAAATCTACTCGAAACATAGCATTAGGTAACGCTTCTGCGACCGTGCCTTCTACCTCCAGGGTCTCTTTTTTAGTCATTCTTTAATAATTATACCTTTATCTGAGCCGTTAGTATTTCAGCGCCCTCATCCCCTACAGCAACCGTATGCTCGAAATGACCACAAAGACTACCGTCTAACGTAACCACCGTCCACTGGTTCTCCAGAACCCGGGTACGCCAGTCGCCGGCCGTTAGCATAGGCTCAATCGCCAATGTCATTCCTCGCCGGAGCATCGGTCCTTGACCTGGTACTCCAAAATTTGGTATCTGCGGGTCCTCGTGGAGTTCTCGCCCCACACCATGTCCGCTATATTCCCTGACTATTGAAAAATTGCGAGCTTCAGCATACCCCTGTATGGCTGCCGAAACATCTCCCAATCTAACTCCCGCACGAGTGGCCTTTATACCAGCTTCCAGTGCTCCACTGGTGGCTTCCAACAATCTTTTTGCCAGAGGGCTGATCTTTCCCAGCCCTACCGTCTGAGCGGCATCTACTTGAAACCCTTGATATATTATACCAACATCCAGTGAAACAATCTCACCCTCTTTTAGTATCCTGTCACCTGGTATACCGTGCACCAATTCGTCCTGAACGGACACACATATATGAGCAGGGTAACCGCGATAACCTTTGAACGAAGCCTTTACCCCGTATTTTTTCATTTCCTCGACGAAGAGTTCATCAAGTTCCCTGGTCTTCATTTCAGGCTTCGCTGCCAGGCA
>JACVQG010000227.1 GCA_015661045.1 Dehalococcoidia bacterium
ATAAAAACAAGGATTTGAGCCTATACTACATGATAATCACTGCCTGATATCGGGCGTCTGATCCCAAACGGATAAAGATAACCCGTGCTGTCAAAACCAGGAGTCCATTTTATCCAGTTAAAACACAATAAATTCACAAGCTCTGAGTGAAACGAAGCATCTGGGGAAAGAAGAGAGGCGCACCCTACCCCAGACCCTTCGCCCGACAAGTCGGGACTTAGGGTGACAATGCAAAGATCGTGTCCTGCCAATTTTCTTATTGACATCCGGACGTATGGAGTGATATATTCCTTAGTATTCAAAGAATAATAATGGACTGTTTATTGCTATAGATGACTTTAATATTAATACTTCGGGTTATCCATGTTATCCCGGTGATAATTCTTGTCGGTTCTATTGTTTTCAATTATATCTTCTTAAGGTCTGCATTAAATAAGATCCCTCCTGCCCACTCTGTAGTAATCTCCCAGCATGTGGGCACCACCTTTACTATCATTGGTTTAACCTGCCTGGGGCTATTATTTGCTACCGGTCTTACCAAGTTAATTTTAGTCGGGGTATGGAATAACCTGTTAGATTTATTTTTCTATCTAAACCGATACGGCCGATGGCTGGCTGTGATGGTCTTCTCATGGACCACGGTTCTGACCGACTCTCTCATTATGACTTTTCTCTTGCGTCCCAAATTGATGCAGAAGCTGCCGCTTAACCCCAACCCTACCCTGAGGATGTGGAAAAGAGACAAGCGACTCAGATAGCTACCTTACGCCTTTAATCACTTTGCCAAATACTATTGAGACTCTTGCAAAAGGCGTCAATAATGTCATCCTGTCCGAGCGGATATCGGACTCCGATGTTTTACTCGGAGGAGCAAAGCTAAGTGCCCGCCACGAAATAAGTGTGGCAACATATAATCTTATTATATATCCAAACTACCATCGGAGCTGCCAGATATTGCGACATTTATTTTACGCCCATTTATTTTACGCCAGTCCCTAAGGATCTCAGGGCGGGGGGCGCAAATGCAAGGTACACACCCCCAGATTCTTCACTCCGTTCAGAATGACTTTTTCAAAAGGTACTATTTTATAAACTATTGAGGTGCTTTGATGCCAGGTTCCCCTCATCTTGAAGCCGGGGATAAAGCAGGAATACAATCGAGTCACTCCCGCTATGGGTGGGTGATACTGGGTGTAATTTTCCTTATTTTGTTCATCGCAGTAAGCAGCAGGGGTATAGTTACCATGTATGTTCGTCCCTGGAGCAGCGAGTTCGGCTGGAGCATAACGGCGATAACGCTGGCTATGTCTATTCAGCTCTTGTTTAGCGGACCGGGTGGGATACTGGGGGGAAACTTAACCGACCGTTTTGGCCCCAAAAATGTACTTATAGCTTACCTGTTACTAATAGTCATCGGGGTGTTGGGTATAGCCGCCATGAACGGACTGTGGCAGCTATATCTTTTTTATGGACTATTTTTAGGCATCGGATCAATGTTACACCCCGTTACCACCCCTTTAATAGCCAGATGGTTCAGCAAAGGCAGAGGATTAGCTCTGGGAATGGTCCAGGAGGGAGATTTGCTCGGGATGGCAGTCCTGGCCCCCTTTCTGCTGATTATAAATGAGACTTCGGGCTGGCGGACTGCGTGGTTTGGTATGGGGCTGGCGACACTGGTGTTAGTAATCCCTATGACATGGCTGTTTATCAAACCGGTGCCAGCTAAAACCTCCACCGGGACTAAATCCACTAATCCGGTTACTACTCCGCCGGGAGCGACCCTGCGCCAGGCCAGCCACCATCGCTCGTTCTGGATGCTGATGGTCACCACGTTATTCTGTGGGGTTACAGCCAGGTATTTCTGGCTGCTGATTGCTCCGATTGCCCTCGAAGGAGGCATGAGCCCAACTCAAGTGGGTTTAACGATATCTATAGCTGGCATAATGGCAGTCCCGGGTATGCTTGTATTTGGGTTTGCCTGTGACAGGATAAGCCGCCCTTTATTGCTAAGTATAAATTTTATGTTGCGTTGTGTGGCCTTTATTATCATGGCATTTTACATCTGGACACACGAACCGGCATTGATGTTTATCGGCGCCGGGATGGCCGGATTTCTTACCAGGTCATCAGCGCCTCCATTTAGCCTGGCCTGGATAAACTGTTTTGGGTTTCGTTCTATAGGCACAATATTTGGTGTATCCAGTACCGTACATCAGACAGCGGCGGCATTGAGCCTGTTTATGGCGGGGTATATTTTCGACCGTGTAGGGAGCTATTTACCTACCCTGATTTCAAGTGCTGTTCTATTGGTAATTGTTTCCATAGTAGCCTGGCGGATCCCGGAGAAGAAATGTTATATTGATACCCCGGAGGTGGTTCAGCCAGAGAAGGCCCAGCGGTTAGTTACGAATGCGCCTTAGGATTTTTGTTAAAGTAACGATTCCAGATTAACCACCTTCTTCATGTTTATTTACTTTCACCATATTTACTTTCACCATTATATCGAACCGAGGGTAAAGCTCCCAGCCAGTCAATGCCTGGACCAAATACCGGTGTGTATTCGAGTAGCCATCGTTTGCAATGATTTATTCAGGCTGTGCAATAACTTGATGAAACAGGTTCTGAGTTTTATAGTATGGTTGGAGCGCAAGAATGCCCAATAACAAGATACTGGTTGTAGAAGACGACCATAACCTTTTGGACACCCTTAAATACAATCTGCACAAAGAGGGCTACGATGTCGTCGCTGCGGTTGACGGCGCTGAGGCCCTGGATATCGCCCGTAGTGAAAGACCCGACCTCATCATCCTCGATTTAATGTTGCCAAAGCTGAGCGGTTTTGAGGTATGCCGCATTCTGCGTAAGGAGATGACAGTCCCGATACTGATGCTTACCGCCAAAGCTGAGGAGATTGACAAGGTAGTGGGGCTAGAAATCGGCGCTGATGATTACATGACCAAACCTTTCAGCTTGAGGGAGCTGCTGGCTCGCGTACGGGCCATGCTCCGCCGGGCTAAGATGGCGGAAATTCAGCCCGGTGTTGAAGGGACATTGTTTAAAGCCGGCGACATTGAGGTGGATGTTGCTCGTCACCGAGCTTCCAAAGGCAAGGCGATACTGGAGCTAACTCCTAAAGAATTCGATTTATTAGCCTTTTTGGTAAAAAATAAGGGCTTTGTATTCAACCGTGACCAACTTCTGGAAAAAGTATGGGGCTATGACTACGCTGGTGACACCCGTACCGTAGATGTACACAGCAAAAAATAGAGACTGACTCCGGCAGTCCTGAGCGCCTGATAACCGTACGGGGTGCAGGTTACAAGTTGGAAGGTTAGAATTGTTCCGCAGTATTCAATGGAAAATTGCTATACCCTTTATCCTTCTCATCGTAGGCAGCATGGGAATCCTGGGTATCTACCTGACTAATTTTGCACGGACTACTCAACTCGATAACCTGCGCTCACATCTGGAAAAGGAGGCCAGGGTTACTGCGGAAGCCAGCATACCAGCCTTTCTTGGCCAGGTTAGTAATCTGGATGTTCTGGCCAAGAAGTTAGGGAAGGAAATGGATGCCCGGGTCACTATCATTGCCCTGGATGGGAAAGTCATGGGCGATTCTGAGGAAGACACCTCCATTATGGAGAACCACGCCACGCGACCTGAGGTGAAAGAGGCGCTGGCTTCGGGCCGGGGCGAAAGCACTCGCTATAGCACCACAGTGGGCCAGCAGATGATGTATGTTGCCGTGCCCATAACTAATCAGGGTAAGGTTATCGGAGTGGCCAGGGTATCACTCACGTTAGTTGCGGTGGAGAATTCGGTTGGCCATGTAACCCTTGTAGTCAGTCTGGCAACATTGTCAACAGCTATGCTGGCTATGCTCGCTGCCTTCCTTATAGCTCGCGTAACAACCCGGCCCATAAGGGAAATCACCAGAGCCGCCAGAAGAATTGCTGCTGGAGAACTGGAGCAGAAAATCGCGGTGGGTACCAGAGACGAGACAGGGCAACTTGCCCGCGCTTTTAATGAGATGTCGCTGAACTTAAACACACTGGTAGGAGAAATCTCGATTGAGAAAACTAAACTAACCGCGATTTTAGGCGCCATGGCGGACGGCGTTGTAATGACGGATACGGAAGGGAAGATAGTATTAGCCAATAAAGCTGTTGAGAAGCTGTTCAATCTCCGACAGGATGAAATGGTAGCCAAACCGATGATAGAGGCAGTGCTTGACCATGAAGTGGATGAGGCGCTAAAACTGTGTCTCAGTACTGGACAGCAGCAGACCGTCCAATTTGAGTCAGGTATCACGAAGCGGTTTCTCAGGGCTATTGCCGTCCCGATTGGAGAGGGTAAGCTAGCCGGAGCGCTATTGTTATTCCAGGACCTGACGGAATTGAGAAGCATCCAGACTATGCGGCGAGAACTGGTGGGCAACATCTCTCATGATCTGAGGACGCCTATAGCCGGCATCAAGGCTATGGTCGAAACTCTAAGAGACGGGGCCATAGATGATAAAGAGGCAGCGGGGGACTTTCTTACCAGGATTGACAGCGAGGTTGACCGCCTGACACAAATGGTATCTGAGCTTACCGAGCTATCGCATATCGAGACTGGCCGCGCGCAGCTAAGGATAGCGCCAGTAGACCTTAACCGGCTGATAGAAGAGGTGATCGCTCAAATGAATCCACTGGCTCAGAAACAGCAGGTTTCCATAGCCACCGAACTCGCCACTACCCTTCCTATGGTCAGATCTGATAAGGACAGAATCCGGCAAGCGGTAATTAATCTGGTCCATAACGCTATCAAGTTTAACCGCCCCGGCGGAAGAATCACCGTATCTACCAGGTCTGATGAGGAGTCCATAACCGTTAATATTTCTGATACGGGTACAGGGATCTCCGCAGAGGACTTGCCCCATATCTTCGAACGGTTCTACAAAGCCGATAAATCCCGCTCGAAGGGTGGAAGCGGGCTTGGACTGGCTATTGCCAAACACACGATACAGGCTCACGGCGGCAAAATTTGGGTGCAAAGCGAAGAGGGTAAGGGTTCAACCTTCAGCTTTAGTATGCCTCACAAAACAAACCTCAATACTGACAATACTAAAATTTAACAAAACCTTAACAGAACCTTAAGCTATCTTTAATTACCTCTATTTACACTGGCCTTACGAAGGATGAAAATAATTGCAACTCGTCATTGCGAGCGTAGCGAAGCAATCTCATGCCTTTTAGGTGAAACCCCATATCGAGGAGGGGAGATTGCTTCTTCGCTCCGCTCCTCGCAAAGACGAGTGGGAGCCTATTTTCGGGAGATGCTTTTTGTTATTGTATGTTTAAAAGGTTCAAGCTCTTTAGCCAGCAAATCAAGCGTGAGCTCAAGGTGTACTCCCTTGTACTCAAGGACAGGCGCACACCAAAACTGGCAAAGTTCCTCCTGTGGCTGGCAGTCGGCTATGCCTTATTACCGTTCGATATTATTCCGGACTTTATCCCTGTAATCGGCCAACTTGACGACCTTGTCATTGTTCCCTGTCTGATTGTGATAGCGCTGAAAATGATCCCGAAGGGGATTGTTGAGGATTGCCGGAAGCGGGTGGATGACGCAAATAGATGAGGGAGAAAGTTTTACATATCCTTAACCAAGCCTTAGCAAAGTCTTAAACGGTTCTTAAACACCCCCTGTCATAATAGGATTGAGGATTTAGAAATCCAATTTAGAAATGAAAGGGGGTGATTATGAAAAAGATGACTATAGCGCTTGTTGCGCATGATTCCAGAAAAGAGGATATGGTGCAACTGGTAAAAGCTCACAGCGAAAACGTAGCTAAACTTATGCTGGTGGCTACGAGGAGTACCGGACAGCTTGTCCAGGAGAGAGCCAAGTTACCGGTAACCCTGGTGCAAAGCGGTCCACTGGGTGGCGACCAGCAAATTGGAGCTCTGGTAGCTAACGGAGAAGTAGACGCCGTTATATTCCTGCGTGACCCACTGACAGCCCATCCGCATGAGCCAGATGTTTCCGCCCTACTAAGGGTATGTGATGTTCATAATGTTCCTCTGGCAACCAACATCGCCACGGCAGAGGCAATCCTGCATTTTATCTTCGAACATCCAGAGGCGCTGCGCGGGCATCACCTGGCTGCGCAACTCATGCAGGACATGGCGCCAGTCCATTAGTAGAGGAATACCAGATATTGAGAAAAAGAAGTAGCGAAAATGAGACAAGGAGCAAAAAGTTTGCTGACTAAAGTAAATAAAAAATGGTTCGTATTACCGATGTTAATCTTGTTTCTGGCAAGTGTTATCCTGGCCAGTTGCTCACCAGCAGCGCCAGGAGTCAAACCTCCCACGGCGCCTGCCACCGGTACCTCTGGCACAACTACACCAAAACCGACGCTCAATGCTACTCCCGCCGCTCGCCCTTCACTTTCGGGCACTATAGAAATAGATGGCTCCAGCACCGTTTATCCCATCACTGAAGCTGTAGCCGAGGAATTCCGTAAGATTTATCCTCAGGTGCGAATAAATGTCGGCATCTCCGGCACAGGCGGTGGCTTCAAGCGGTTCGTGGCCGGCGAAACCCAGATTAGCGACGCCTCGCGCCCCATTACGAGTTCAGAAAAGGAACAGGCTGCGAAAAATAACATTCAATGGCTTGAAATGTCCGTAGCCTACGATGGCCTTTCGGTGATGGTAGCGCTGGAACCAAATTCGCACTGAATGGCCGGACCGTCCTATCAACCTCTACGGTCCGGGCACTGATTCGGGCACGTTTGACTACTTCACCGAGGTTATTACGGGCAAGGCGAAGGCTAGCCGGCCTGATTATACAGCCAGCGAGGACGACAATGTCCTGGTGCAGGGAATTGCCGGCGACCCCAATGCGCTGGGCTACTTCGGGTATGCCTACTACATAGAGAATAAGGACAAGCTGAAGCTGGTGGCAGTTGATGCCGGTAAAGGGCCGGTGCTTCCTTCCGAGCAGACCATCCCCAATGGCACTTATAGCCCGTTGTCCAGGCCAATCTTCATCTATGTGAACAAGGCAGCCCTGGTACGACCTGAGATGAAAGAGTTCATCCGGTTCTATATGAATGACGGTCCGAAGCTCGTATCCGAGGTGGGTTACATCCCTATGAACACTTCAATCTATAATGAAAACCTGACCAAAATCCAGTAAACCGGGTTATGGTTGTAAAGGAAAATTACAGAGATACATGGGATCTGCCAGAACAACAATAGATGTTTCGACTCTATCTCTGGGGCGGCTAAGAAAGCAAAGCCGTCTCAGAGAAGCTGTTATTCAACGGCTTCTCCTCGCCTGCGCTCTCATATCAGTATTCACTACCATCGGTATTGTCATCATACTGGTAGTGCAGGCTGCGGGATTTTTCAGTAAGGTCTCCATTCTGGAATTCTTCACCGGGACG
>JACVQG010000228.1 GCA_015661045.1 Dehalococcoidia bacterium
CGTTGGTTTTCTAGGGCTATCATTAGGGCCAGTTATCGGCGGCTTCTTGATAACTCATTTTGAGACCTGGCGGGTTACATTTTTTTCCCTGGTGCCAGTCTACCTTATCCTATCGGCCCTTTCTTATAAGTGGCTTCCCCGGGCTAAAACTTCAGGACAGAGACGGCAGATCGATTTACCGGGATCGTTAAGCTTCATCTGCGGGTTAGCGCTGCTCATGCTGGGTTTGAGTTTTGGTAGAGTATCAGGCTGGACATCGTCTTATACACTTACTTTTTTCTTTTCTAGCATCTTTATTTTAGGCTTGTTCGGTTATCTGGAACTGCGGGTGGCTAAAGACCCAATGCTGGATTTGAGAACATTCAGCAGCAATAGCCAGTTCACGTTAGGTAACATTGCAACTCTTCTCCATTATATGTCGGCCCATCAGGGATTAACCCTTCTGATTGCTTTCTACGTCCAGTGGGTGTTGAACCGGTCGGCTGCAGTGGCGGGAATCATAACGCTGGCTAAATTCCTGACTATGGCGATCTTCTCTCCATTCAGCGGCTGGCTCTCGGATAGGATAGGTCCACGCTGGCTATGTGCCCTGGGTATGTCATTTGTTACCGCCAGCCTGGTCCTGCTAGGGATTATGGGACCCTCTGCCAGTTTAGTTAATGTTTTCTTGCGGCTTTCATTGCTGGGTATCGGGATAGGGCTGTTTGCCTCCCCTAATATTAACTCGGTACTCAGTTCTCTATCTCAAGATAAACTCGGTACGGCTTCCGGGACATTGGGGACATTCAGGAGCATGGGGGGAACACTGGGATTGGTCATGATAGGTATTATACTGGCTGGAGGAACAGCAGAAGCGGGATTTGCCAGGCAAATCGGGACTGGTTTTATTGCCCTGGCTATAGTTGCTTTTCTAGGGATGGTTGTATCTGCATCCAGAGGTAAAACTGCACCCAATAAGTAAATAGCTTTTGCATTATTGAGCTGGAGGATCAAAGTAAGAGGGCCCCGATATATCGGGGCCCTCTTTTTAACACAAGGTGGATAGCTGTTAGACTAACGTTTTGTATATTGTGGAGCTTTCCTGGCCCGTTTCAGGCCGTATTTCTTTCTTTCTTTGCAACGGGGGTCCCTGGTGAGAAGTCCAGCCTTACGCAATGCTGGTTTTAATTTTTCATCCATCGCCACAAAGGCTCTGGCTATCCCGTGCCGGATTGCACCGGCCTGACCGGTTACGCCTCCACCCAGAACCTGTACCACAGCATCGAATTTATTCTGAGCGTCTATAGTTTGAAAAGGTTGTAGAATAGCCCGCCGGCGTATTTCCTGAGGAAAACGTTCTTCCAAAGACTTTCCATCGATAGTAACCCTGCCTGTACCCGGCACCAAACGCACCCGGGCCACAGATGTTTTTCTTCTTCCAACACCATAAAAGAATGTCTGTTCTGCCAACCTTATCTCACCTCGCTTATGAATCTATGGAAATTTATGCCACTTTTTTTACTAAATATCTGCCGACTACCAGAGATGTAATCATACGGCGCTTTTGGTTTCGGTCTCCACGATGGAAGCGCCACTTCCCAGTTGGGCTGCATGTGGATGAGTGGGCCCCGCATATACCTTTAGCTTTTTTAACATGGCTTCACCGAGTGAATTTTTAGGTAACATTCCCTCTACTGCCCAGCGAATTACCCTGTCTGGATGTGTCTGGATTACCTTATCGAAAGTAGTGCTTTTAAATCCGCCGGGGTACCCTGAATGATGAATATAGGTTTTCTGGGTGACCTTCCCACCGGTTACTTTAACTTTAGCGGCATTGATAACAACTACAAAGTCCCCGGTATCCAGATGGGGTGTAAATATAGGCTTATGCTTGCCCCGGAGGAGGCGGGCAATTTGCGTTGCCACGCGTCCTAATATCTGGTCCGAAGCATCTATTAGATACCATTGTCGTTTAATATCCGAAGCTTTGGTGCTAAATGTTTTCATTTTTATTCATTTCCTAAAGATTTGAGATATTGGACTGACATCAAACACAGGCCGTGAGGCGGTACTGCGGGTCCTGCCAATCCGGGTTGCCGGGCCTGTTTGATCTTTTTAAATTCCGTTACGCCTATTTTACCTCTTCCAACCTGAAGTAAAGCCCCCATAGTATGCCTTATTTGATGTGGTAAAAAAGAGTTGGCAATCATTGAAAAATAGACCAGATCACCCTGCCTCTTTACACTGGACTCATAAACTGTTCGAATGCTTTTCCCAGCTTTTTCCAGAACAGCAGGGGTAAAAGACGCTAAGTCGTGTTCACCCTCCAGGGTTGCGCTTGCCTCCTGCATCGCTTCAATATCTAACGGTTGCGGGAAAAAATACGCAAAACGTAGTTTCAAGGGAGAGCGCACTTTATTGTTAAAAATTGAGTATTGGTACTCCCTGCGTACAGCATCCTTGCGAACATCGAATCCTTCGCCAACCTGCCAGGCTTCCCTGATAGCTACATCAAGTGATAGATAGTGGTTCAATGCGCCTATCCACCTTTTCGGCGGAAGCTGAATAGGAGTTCTAAAGCTCACCACCTGTCCTTTGGCGTGTACACCCGCGTCGGTCCGGCTTGCCCCTATTACCCTGATTTGCTCCTGAGTGAGGTTTTTAAGGGCCCGTTCTAACTCACCCTGGACTGTGATGGCATTCTCCTGGTACTGAAACCCATGAAATCTGGTGCCATCGTATTCCACGACCATGACTATCTTGGCCATTTATTTTACCAGTTCTAATTGCACCATCGGGGCAGCATCGCCCAGGCGAGGCCCCAGTTTTGTGATACGAGTATAACCTCCCGGACGGCTGGCATAACGTTCTTTTAACTCTTTAAAAGTTTTATCCAGTACATCATTACCCCACACTTGAGATAAAGCCAGGCGGCGGGCATGAAGAGTCCCGTCTTTACCCAGCGTGATGACATGCTCGGCTAATTTACGTACCTCTTTAGCCTTTGCTTCGGTCGTAACAATTTTTTCGTGGCGCAGCAGATCAGTAACCTGATTGCGATATAGAGACAGGCGATGGCCCGTAGGTCTATTTAATTTGTGCCCGGCTACTCTATGCCTCATTATTATTCTTTCCCTCTTCAGATACCTCTGGTTCAGTCGCTTCTACTATGTTCTCCAGTTTAGCCGGCATAAGATCCTTTGCTTCTTTTATGGGCAACACATATCCCATAAGCTGTAGTTTCTCCTCGACTTCCTGGCGGGATTTCTCCCCAAAGTGGCGTAACGCCATTAACTCTTCTTCGCTTTTCTCTAAAAGTTGGCCGAGGGTATTAACACCGCCCCGCTTTAAGCAGTTGAAAGTCCTGACTGAGAATTTAAGGGTTTCCAATTGTAAATTATACTGCTCGGGAGGTAACGTAGAACGGCGGGATGGCTTCTCCTCCGATACCTCTGCGGTCTTTATCATATCGGCAAATAAAGAAAAACGGGATATAGCAATTTGGGCGCTTTTAGCTACGGCTTCAACTGGTGAAATGCTGCCATCGGTCCATACTTCCAGGATAAGCCG